>JABHYP010000382.1 GCA_018656855.1 Candidatus Latescibacterota bacterium
AAAATCCAGCCGGACATATCCACCGAACTGCTCCCTGGATTGTAGAATTCAACCCAGTCTTCGGGATTAAAATCATTGGAAGAGTTATAGTTGATTTCATTAATCATAACAGCGTAGTCCTGTGCGGTCCTGTTTTCCGCTCCCGGAGTACCGTGCATGACAGATGCCGCCCAGCTTTCAGAGAGGGCGTTGTCGAGGCCGGGATCACTCAGGGAAAGCGTACAGCCGTTTCCGTCAGGTTCCACGGGCCATGGAGCATTATTATCATAAGTGAGAGAATCGATAACCGCTCCTTTAGCGTCGAATAGCCTTACAGAATCACCCCCGTTTGCTAAACCGAAACTGAGATTGCCGACATAATCGCTCACATCGGGAAACAGTGCGGTAAACAGCGTATCGTTCCTGCAGAGAACTGAATATCCATGAGCCTCTATAACCGTATTTTCCGAAAAAATAAACTCATGAGTGTCGTCGTCATCTTTAAATATCCAGTTGGATATATCGATTGCGCTGTCGCTGGTATTGTAGAATTCCACCCAATCTTCCGTGTCAAAGTCGGAAGATGAATTGTAGTTTATTTCGTTTATCACGATGGAGTCTGAAGATCCGCTGTCCTGAACGAAGTTCGCAGTAATTGTCCTGTCGCCAGCCAGTAAACTGACTACGGTTGTCAGGGTATCGCCGGCATCTATCCCCTGCCAGCCTACGAACCGGTATCCGGGATTGGGAACAGCCGTCACATGTACCGGAACATCCTTGAAATAGGTGCCGCTAAAGGGATATTCATCTAGGGTCAGACAATTCAGTTTGATTTTTCCTTTTTCAGGATTATCAACATCGAGGTTTACCACAGCCGTGCCGTTCTCGAAGTTAAATCTTTCACTGAAAAACTGGTTAACGTAAGGAATCCTGTTATTAGCAAAATCCACAAACATGGCTACGTTCTCATTCCAGATACTCATTGTTCCCCAGGTTGATCCATCCGTAGATCCCCATTTTTCAAGATGACGCGGCATTTCCGGTTCGATTACAGCTTTCATTTCACCAATTTTTGCAATCACTACCTCAGGGCTGAAAATCGTGTTGGTATAATCCAGGTAACGGTTAGTCAGATCATCTACAAACCAGGAATTTTCAAGCAGCTTACGAAATATAAGTGTAGTTGCGGGTGGATTTCTCCGCTTGTCAGCCTCGGCGGTCTCTGCTATGAAATAGAATGTATCAAACGTATATACTGATCTGTGGTGTATCGCAAATCCGCAATCGTAATCAAACGCCATCCATCTCCATTTGCCATCAGGAGTTCTGGGTCTGAAAAATTTACAATTCTGTCCGGGCCAGTCACAACGGGAACAGTAAATACCATGTGTATAAAAGTTAAGATACTCATTCATGTCGATTTGCGTCTTCATGTATTCATAACTTTCAAGTTTCGTCATATCATGAGTGTTCAGATATTCTATCATGGCATCGTAGTGTTCGGAATCTCCCCGGAGGATCGGGTCAACATCTCCTGAATGTATGGTGTCCCAACCGCCATAGACATACTTGCCATTTTCATCCAAGTCAGCAGATGGGTAAATGAAATCAAGAATTTCGCGATCAACACCGTGATGAGATTCGATATAGGATTCATTCAGCTTTTCTCTGATATTATGAATTCCCCAGTATTCTCCGTTTATGAAAACGATAGAAGGCCGATAAGCCTGGTTGTCAATATCAATATCTTTTACCAGTTCCTGTTGCAGTGGATCCCGGAACATTGTGAATCGTAATTTAAAATCGTTGCCGGAACTGCGCAGGAGAAAAGATTTGAACTCTGTAATTGGCAGGTCCGGGAATATTTGATAGTTAACGCTCTCATAGCCGTATTTGTCGCGTAGATATATTGCTAAAGTTTTTTCGGGATAACCCCTTGTCCCCTGGCCGTAAATTGTTGCGCCGGCATCTGTTTCGAAGCCTTGTGTGCCGTCAGGTTCGAAAAATTCGAGATGGACGGGTTTCTCCCACTCCCGCCAGTAATTAACATAAATTCCGGTTTCTTCACTAAAGAAGTTATCCGGGTCGGTTGATAATGAAACAATCGGAAGGGTTGTCTGCTCATTAATTAAATAAGTGTTTGTATTAATTTTACCGGGCAGAAAACCAACTTCAAAAGCTCGCGCTCTTAAAACACTTGTTTTGTCAATAGATATGGGATTTACATACTTCGTCGAGCTTTCTGTAGGTTCTGCCCCATCCAGTGTATACCGGATTTCGGCATTTGAAGAATTAACTGAAAGTTCAACCGTTACAATATTATCATAAAGTCCGCCGGGAATCGATGCCGTTACTAAAGCCGCATAATCCCCGTATCCCTGTGCAGCGTTGCCTGTTCCCGGTGTCGGTTCTGAAAAATACACCCACTCTGTTCCACCATCGGCAAGTCTTCCCCGGGACATGTCCGGTGTAAGTTGTATCGCATCAACCTGGTCGACAATAATTCCGGTACTATCGGCCAAAACTAATGTTTCACCGGTTATATTGATTTTGAAATTGGTATGCAGACTGTTTGTCAGAGAAAATCTCAGGATTTCGGGCAGCCCTCTCGGATTTGCTGGTGGAGCGGACATTCCGAAAGTCAAAAAGGGAATAGCTGTCAAGTCGGTATCCAGGATATTGCGATTGTGCACCTGGATAGCAAGCACATTTTCACCAGCGTTGAGAAGCGATTGAATATTATCAATACTGAATACCGACGGGTTTCCTCCGGAATACATCTTTGCTTCTATGGATTCCGTCGAAGTCTGAAAGTTTGGCGGAGGAGTGCCCACCGTTCCCGGGATATTTGCCCTTGCGATTTCAGTTCCGTTTATATATGCGACAAATGCATCGTCATAATCTATCTGGAGGAGGCACTGGGAAATATTTGCAACATCCTCTACATTGAATTTTTTACGAATATAAAATGCAGTGACTTGATTGATTATTGTTTCGTCATCATCATCTCCAAATCCAAAACCGCTGGGACCGGAATCCCATCCGGAATCATCGAAATCGAGATCAGGCCAGTCATTCGGTGTTACTGTACTCCCGGGAAAATACTTCCATTCATCTCCCTGGGTTATAACTGTTTCCCAATGCTTTACAACTGCTTTTCTGTCTTTTCCCGAAGCAAAGATCAGAAGATGTTCCCCTGCATCTAATGTATAATCCGGAAATATCCATTTCAAAGAGTCGTCTGCCCTGTCGGACAGTCCGTAACCTGTGAGGTCAGCGGGTGACGATCCCGCATTATAAATTTCTATCCAGTCAGAGTAATCACCATCTTCATCCTCAATTGTCTTTGAGTTTGATGACATAAATTCATTAATAACAGGTCCGGATTCTTCGGCAAATCCCGTTGTGATGCTTGATACTGCACATATAGAAAGTGCAATATAAAAGATGAAGATATTTTTCGAATTTTTCATTTTCAGGTCCTTTCCGAATCAATTAAATTATTCTGGCAGCTAAAAGTTTTTTAAGAAATGAAAATAATTTGTAAAAAGGATTAAATTTATATAGGACAATCTCTTTTTTAAACGAATGTTCTATGAGGAAATCAGTATAACAGAAAAAATCTTGAAAATCAATATATATTCCGGCGATTTTCTGGTGTTTTTGGGGCAGTTCTCAATATTTATTGCAATAGTACGAAAAATAGAAATGTAAACGAGGGGCAAAAGCATAAGGGATTTTGAATTTTGAATCTGAAACGTTGAATCTGAAATTTATTTTATCAACATCATCTGCTTTGTTTTTATGAACTCGTCAGCTTTGATTGAATAAAAGTAGAGTCCTGCGGCGAAGCCTTCAGCATTGAAAACAACAGTGTTATGTCCCGGGAAAGAGTATTCGTCGAGCAGTGAAGCCACATGCTGACCAAGAACAGAATATACATCGATAGTTACTCTGCCGGCCTCAGGAATGTAAAACGGAATAGTTGTTAGTGGATTAAACGGGTTGGGATAGTTTTGACCAAGCGTCAATTCTGCGGGGATTACCGTTTCGTTAACACTTGTTATGTACACATTAATTTCTCCCGGTGTACCATACATGACTGAAGCAGCCCAATTAGCAGGAATGATATTGTCAAAGGAAGGATCGCGCAAGGCCAATGTGGGGCCGTTTCCGTCAGGCTCCTCGGGCCATGGTGGATTGTTGTCATAAGTAAGATAATTGACCAATGTGTCTTTATTGTTGTAAATCCTTATAAGTTCGCCCCTGCTGCTTAAACCGAAGCTCAGGTTTCCGACATAATTCTCAACGGCAGGAAATACTTCCTTGAAGAGTGTAGTATCCCTGCACATCACCAGATAGCCGCCCTGACTGATAATCGTACCTTCAGGTAATACAAATTCATGCGCATCATCCTCATCCTTGAAAATCCAGCCGGACAGATCTTGTGTTTTATCGCTGTTATTAAAGAGTTCCACCCAGTCTTCCGGATTGATATCAGATGAAGAATTATAATTGACTTCGTTGATAATTATAGAAATGGGTGAAAATGCAACGGCGCCGATATCAGTTCGGCTGCCATCCTTGTCCGGGCTGCTTCCGGGGTCGCCGG
>JABHYP010000383.1 GCA_018656855.1 Candidatus Latescibacterota bacterium
GAAAACTGATCCGGATGTATGGAAAGATAGGAGGCAAGGTTACATTTCTGAATCTTATATTTGCGGACAGGACTGAGGGTGTGCCGGTGGAGGAAGCGGCGGCCAGATTTATTTGGGAATGTGCTGATAACATCAACGGGAAAGAAGATTTGAGAAAATGGCAAAACGCGGATTTCTTGCACGGCATGGAATTGTTCGTAACGCAATTAAAAAAGACATGCTCTATTTTGCTCCCGCTGCACTCATAGTCTCTACCGCGGGGCTGTCGGTCAGCGCATGGGACCTTATTAGGCACCAGGAGAGTCTGTTCGTGCACTCGGCACATAATTATTTTGGTATTGCCCTTTTAGTCGCTGGATTAACAATTATGATTGTCGCCCAAATTACTCTCTTTCGCTCATACTCTGCGACTCTGGTAATCAGGGAAGATCACAAGCTCATTACACACGGCATCTACCGTTTCATGCGTCATCCGATCTATACTGGAGCTATCATGGGCTTATCGGGCATTGCAGTGTACGCCACAAGTATGTACGGTTTCCTGGTCTTGTCAGCCCTGATCCCGGTTTTCCTTATCAGGATAAGGCTCGAGGAGAGATTGTTGACAGAGGAATTCGGAGATGAGTACCTGACATATAAGATGGCTGTTAACAAACTGATTCCATTTATCTATTGAGAGATGGATAACTCTGCATATGCCGACAGGACTGAGTATGTACCGGTGGAGGAAGATGGTGTTAGTGAAGTAGTGCACCAATTTCTTTATAGAAAGAAGGTAATAAAATTTGGCAATAAAAAAATTAACACCAAACCTAATGGTTGAAGATGTACGAGCATCCGTAGAATTCTATGTTGGCGTTCTTAGATTTACGCTGAATATGGTTGTTCCAGAAAATAGTAAGACTATTGAAAATCGATTAGAGAATGGCAAAAAATATGTCTACGCTATGGTAAGTCGAGATGAAGTATATATTATGCTTATGAATAAGGATGTATTCGAAGAGGACTTACCAATGTTAAATAGCACGGCAATTGGTGCATCAGTATCCTTTTATATCGAAGTAGACGACATAAACGCTATATACAATGAAATAAATGAAAAAGCCGAAGTAGTAAAAGAATTGGAAACAACTTGGTATGGAATGCAGGAATTCTATATTAAAGATTGTAATGGTTATATTTTAGGATTTGCACAAAGAGGTGGCAACACTGAATAAAACATTGAAAATTATATTGTTTGGTTTTTTTCATGGTCGATTCCATTAAAGAATAGAATATGAAAGTTAAAATTATAGACTACTCCATGTCTCCATTTCTCAAACCTGACGACGAAATTGAATTCGAGTCTGGACAACCTATCCCTGTATGTGTCCAGAATGTTCTGACGGGGTAAAGCTTATACCTCAAATAGGAAAATCATCTGATAGGTCGAACATTTCTGACACAAAACTGACAGAATCCGTTGGTTGACTGCCTGCATTTATTCTTATTATTCTTCTATAAATTATCCACAAATAGATTATCACGATAAAGCATACTATAATACACCCAAAGGATAGATTACGATACCAAACGAAACAACGTAAGACAGATGTTAAGGCTGTTTTTCTCTGCCGATATCTCATTATTACACTTCATAATAAATTATATATTAGGCATAATAAATATTATAATTGACATTATGAATGATATATATTACATTGCAGGCTGAAGTATGTTGGATCACACAAAATGCCCTGTAAATCAAATACTATCCAGTATAACGGAAAAAAGCTAACATGAGAAAAGCCGGAAACATGAAACTGAAACTGGCGCGAGTGGAAAAAGGTCTATCCCAGCAGGAACTTGCTTATCTGGTTGATGCGTCCCGGCAGACAATCGGGCTCATTGAGAGCGATAAATATAATCCCTCTCTGAACCTGTGTATCCGAATCGCCCAAGAATTAGGCAAAACTCTCGATCAATTGTTCTGGAAGGAGGAGCAAAGTAATGAGCACGGGATTTAAACTCGACGAGCGTAATAGCGCTGTCATTGGAAAAATCTGCACAATCCTCTATGCATTTACTATCTATTTCCTTATAGGCGATGTGCTTTATCGGGAGTTTGCGTTGCATCAGAGTCCCAAACAGTTTCATGACATCGCTGCTCTGATTACTGGAAATGTACTCGTGTTCATTACGCTGCTCCTGTATTACGGTGGTGTGAATGTGGGAAAAATCTCGTTTCGGTATGTTGTGGTTGGGTACGTTCTATTCGTCTCTTTGGGGATGGCTTTCACAGTGTTCAAATACCGACTAAACAATCTTTCTGCTATCTTGGATAAAGCTGTGATAGTGGTTACCATATGCTCCATCATGGTGATAGTGGCAGTGACCGTCGCGTACATAGGCAGGAGAAGGATAGACCGCCAAATCGAGTAAATTTAATGAGAATTTCAGGTTTTTAAATGGTGTTGAATGTGACCAATTTGAAATAAAAATATTACATCTAAATTTATCTGATTTGATTGCAGAAAATTCAATTCAAATTAGTAAAATATCACATGTGATACATCTTGTACTCGGCAGCCTTGTCAAAACTGGGCAAAAATTGATATTGAATGTAAGAGTTGTTAGTATCGAAGATGGCCTTTCTCCTTTTTGACAGAACTTTTAACGCGAATTTTTTCCAATAGTAATTTCCTGCACCTTATGACCACCTCGTGCAGATATAATGTGTACCTTGCATTTTGCTGATGAAGAACCGCTCAATTTCACTTAATTAAAAAAAAATACATTTTTATAATTTACCATTTTATACAGGAAACGGTGTCAGTTTACCTTTATTGTGTATCATTCGGTTAAAGCTGAGCATGTTATACATCATGGCACGGGGCTGGTGAAAATTACCTTTACGTTTTGGATGCCAGCGCTTTCTGATATAAAGATCACGGCTTATCGGACCTCCGAAACGATTGACAGACTGCTTCCAGACACCCCAGTCTGTATCGTATGTTTTAATGATATAATGATAGAGTTTGTCGTAATATTCCTTTGCCCAGTACTCGCCGGTGTATTCCACAATAAATATCAATGGTATCATTAATTCAAAATTGGACCATCCCTCTTTAAGATCATACTGTTTTTCACGGGTGCGGCCGGGGCCATCGAATACGTAATAATGCGCCCCCAGTCCTCCATATATATAATCCCATCCGATTTCCACATGTTTTCGGACAATATTCATTGCATCGTTGAAAAGAGCTTTGTTTTTCGTCCTCAGCGCTTCAAGCATGACTATCCACATTCCCTCTGTGACATGTCCGATAAACGTGTAATCTTCAGAACCCGGAATCCTTGAATAATCATGTTGCAGGAATTCGTTGACAATGCCGAACTCCGGATTGTAAAATTTGGTCATTATGATATCAACGTGTTCTTTTACTAATGCTTCTAACTGAGGATTGCTTCTCTGGGTTAATAGCGAAGAGAGTATTTTTACGAATCTTCTGGAGTGTGCCAGGTTCCTCAGTCCCTTCGTGGGCGTGTTCTCCGGAAGGCCGCCGAGATTTTTTATACCGTTAAAATCGGGGTCATCGTAAATATTTACAATAGCCCGGACGGTATCTTCTACCAGTTTTAGATCTTGCTCATCACCCGTGGCTCTATAAAATTCCTGAAGGCCGTCCGCAATAAAGGCCCATCCGTTTGTCGTTTCGCTGACACCTTCTTTAATTGAACCGTCACGGTTCAGTCTTTGATACCATGTCCCGTTTCCTGCGTACATGTATTTCACCATAAAATCATGTGCTTTCACAGCTCTTTCGAGATGACGTGGATCCTTTCCGAAGTTGTTGTACAGAAACGAATATACCCAGAGACCGCGACCCTGAAACCATATAAACTTTTCATCATCAGCCACTGAACCGTCATCATTCAGATTGACCATAACACCCCCAAGCTCATCATCGTAGCCCCCTTTATCCCAGAACGGGAGGTACCTGTCGAATAAACGGTGACGATAATCC
>JABHYP010000384.1 GCA_018656855.1 Candidatus Latescibacterota bacterium
CGAGATTAAACAGCTCGACCCTGACCTGCCGGTGGTGATGATAACCAAGAGCCAGGAAGAACATATCATGGATGATGCCATCGGTTCGAAAATAAGCGATTATCTTATCAAACCGGTTAATCCGAGCCAGATATATACCACACTCAAGCGTCTTCTCGACTCAAAACAGTTAAGAAGCGAACGCATCAGCCGTGATTATGCCAGGCAGGCCAACCAGAACAGGATGGAACTTGCCATGGGGCTCGACCACACCGGGTGGGCGCAGATTTATACCAGTCTTTCAAAATGGAATATCGAGCTTGATGAATTCAATGATCCCGGGTTGGAGCAGATTCATTCCGACCAGAAAAAGGAATTTCGCAGGGAGTTTTCAAAATATGTTGAGAAAAACTATCGTTCGTGGATCGAAGGTAATGGTCCAGTATTATCGCATAAACTGCTGGATAAATATGTGGCGCCGCTTCTCAAAAACAATGAGAAAGT
Source organism: Candidatus Latescibacterota bacterium (assembly GCA_018656855.1). Classification (GTDB taxonomy): domain Bacteria; phylum Latescibacterota; class Latescibacteria; order Latescibacterales; family Latescibacteraceae; genus JABHYP01. The sequence continues at coordinate 484 of JABHYP010000384.1, forward strand.
TTATTATATTGTTATTGACTGTTTCCGACTGGACCACTGGATTGCAATAGAACCGCTTCTGGATACGATGTTTCATGTTGAGCGGAATATATATTATTCGCTCTTGCCCACAGCTACTCCGTTCGGCCGTAATTCTCTCTTTGCGGGGCTTTTACCGAGCGAAATCGCAAACATTTTCCCCGACATCTGGCATTCGAAGGACGATAATGAATCCGGCATGAATCTGTATGAACCCGACCTTCTTGAAATGTACCTGACTCGCGCGGGTATCCGGCTCGGCCAGAAACCACATTACGTGAAGATATTAACCACCGAACACGCCCGGTCATTTCTTAAAAAAATCACAAGCCTTAAAGAAAATCGCCTGGTCAGTATCGTTTATAATTTTATCGATCTTCTGTCACATCAGATGGCAAAAAACGATATTCTCCAGGAGATAGCGCCTGATGAGGCAGCTTTCAGGAACCTGACTAAAACCTGGTTCAACCATTCGGTGCTGCTTGAAATTCTTCAGGCCATCGCTGATGAAGGCGCCACAGTTGTGATTACATCCGATCATGGGAGCATCACAGGAGAACGTGCAAGTATTGTCAGAGGAGACAGAACAACCTCTACGACTGTTCGGTACAAATATGGCAAAAACCTTCGCTGTGAACCATCTGAAGTGTTCTTTGTCGGTGAGCCCCTGGAATACGGTCTTCCGTCGCTTGGTTTTGGAACTAATTATCTGTTTGCAAAGGATGATTATTATCTTATTTATAAAAATAAATTCAGGGAATTTGAAAAGTTATATAATAATACTCTCCAGCACGGTGGAATATCGATGGAGGAAATGATTCTTCCCGTGGGAATTCTCAGGCCGCGATGACCGACAAGCATATAACTGAAAGCGAGGCCGGAACACTTGAAGTGGCGACTGTTTTTGCAGCAACACTTAATCCCGGCAGTGTGGTCGCCCTGATCGGCGAACTTGGTACGGGAAAAACTGTTTTTGCCAGAGGAATTTTATACGCTTTTGGCATTAAGGAGAATATTACCAGTCCAACGTTTACTCTTATCCATGAATACCATGGCAAGGTTTCAGAATCTAATATAAAAAAAACAGAATTCGGTAAAAACATCCATTTGTATCACATGGATTTATACCGCATGAACAACGTAAAGGAAATAGTTGACATAGGTGTGGAAGATTATTTTTACAGCGGTGGTATATGCCTTGTTGAATGGGCTGAGAAGTTGGAAGAACTCTTGCCGAAAGACTCGATACACGTTACTATAAAACACCTTGGGGAGAATCAGCGCGAGATTGAAATCGAAAGGCCTGAAAAACTATGAAAGGAAAAGGTGTTGTCGTGTCGCTGGATGGTTCCAGGGCAAAAGTAAAAGTAACCTTAGATGATGAATGTACAGGATGTCTGTCAAAGGATCATTGCCATGTGAGTACTATAAGTGACCGGGAAATCGTGGTTATCAATGATTATGGTGCACATGTTTCAGATCGGGTAATTTTCGAGTCTGATGCGGGAAAAGTGATTCTTTCCGCAGTGTTAATATGGATTTTACCGCTACTGTCTATGTTCGTGGGATATGTCATCGCAAGCCGCTTCTCGAGCGGTTTTCTGCCAATCGGCGCTGCTTTACTGTTTCTTGCCGGCTCATTTCTCATCCTGAAATTGATTGATAACGCTGTCACAGGCGGCAAAGCGTTTTATCCTAGAATTTCAAAAATTATTGACACACAGGAAGCCTGCCGGGAACAGTAAACTGTCACATCAGCACAATAAACCTTACAGGCGCCACCGGAATTTATTTATACAATATTATATGTTATTAAATATGATTAAATGTATTGAGCAAACTATGAAAAGATTCATACTCTTGTACATAATGCTGGTGTTTTTCATTTTTGCAGTAGACTTATCTTTTGCAGAGAATCCGCCAAAGAGGGTAACATTCGCGCTGGTCGGAGATATAATGCCTGGTTCGGATTTTCCTGACAGCAGTAAAATTCTTCCGGCAGATGAAGGCCGATATCTTTTCCGTTATGTAAAAAAAATGTTGTCTTCTGCCGATGTTGCGATAGGCAATCTCGAGGGAACGATAACCCGTTCGAATAACGTCATAAAGGTAATACAGGACAGCACTATTGTTGTGCAGGACAGTACCTTTGTAGTACAGGATAGCACTACTTATGTGTTTCGGATACCCCCTTTTCTCGGATCGCGGCTTGCAGAGGCTGGATTCGATGTGCTCTCTACCGCGAACAATCATGCAAATGATTTTGGCCTCGATGGACAGCTGGAGACGGAAAGCATCCTGGATTCTCTGGGGATAGCATATACGGGTCGTAAAGGTTGCATTGCGGAACTTTCTGTAAATGGTTTGCAGATTGCCGTTGTCGGATTTTCTCCAAATCCCGGCAAATATTCTCTAATAGATATTGATGCTGCAACAGCCCTGGTAGAATCACTAGACTCACGTTTTGACATCGTTGTTGTTACATTTCATGGCGGGGCAGAGGGTGAAGAATTTACCCACACACCGACAGGACAGGAACATTTTCTCGGTGAAAAGCGAGGAGACCTGCGGTTATTTGTTCATCGGGTCGTGGATGCGGGTGCTGATGTGGTTTTTGGCCACGGCCCGCATGTGCCGAGAGGGATGGAGCTTTACAGGAATAAGATAATTGCTTACAGTCTTGGAAATTTTTGCACCTGGTATGGGATAAATGTCCGTGGTGTTAACGGATTGGCACCGCTACTCTGGATTGAGGTGGATTCCGAAGGTAACCTGCAGCATATGAAAATTGTGTCCTTTGAACAGCAGAGTTTTCACTATCCTGTGCCAGACCCGGACAAGAGAGCCGAAAAACTGATTATTGAACTTTCAAAAACTGATTTCGGAAGTTTTCCCGGTGAAATGTTACTCAAAGAGGATGAATAAATAAAGCGAAAAAAATGAAAAGGATTTAATATCGATTAGCAGGTATATTTTACGGAAAAAAGAAATATTTTTGCGCGGTTAGAGATAGAGAAAGGATTATTTGAAATGTTTCAAAGGATTCTGGGAACGTCCGTTAAGAAGAACAGAGTAGTGAACATGAATACCGGTTGTTCTTCCTGTGCTGCCCATCTTTGCTATTTCCTGACGTTTTTTTACTTCTTGGCCGGTTTTTACAAGTAATTTATGGAGATGAGCATACACGGTTTCATACCCTTTTTTGTGCCTTATTTTTATGTAGTTCCCAAGAAAAGTGGAATACCTGGCAGAGATCACGACACCGTCAGCAGTTGCATAAATCGGCTGGCCACGGTATCCACCGAGATCAATCGCATTATGAAAATGTCTCCTTCGGGTCAGCGGATGCCTGCGATAGCCATATCTTGAAGTTACCCTGATGGAAATTGCCGGAGCAATAGATGGAGTGTTGTCCATTTCCTCGATATTTTCCTGCACCCTGAGCTGAATTCCCATCAAGCTGTTTTCCTGGACATTTATACGATTGTCAAGCGTGGTAAGGCCATAGGCAAGCTGATTAAGTTTTACCTTTAATTCCTCTTTAAAAATTGAAAAATCTGATTCATTGACAATAACGTGACCGCCTATTCCTGCCATATACATTTCATCGTCAATAACTTCCATGCGTTCATGAAGCCTGAAAGCTCTGTCGTTTCGCTGAATTTTCGCAAGCTTTTCAGACAGAGTGTTGAAAAGCTCCTGAGAATCTGAGATGTGTTTGGTAATTTCTTTATGTGTGGAAACGGCGCTTTTGTATTTATTTTCCTGACTGAGCTTTATGTGATAGCCGATGATGAAAAAGAGGCAGATGAAGAATATTACGAAAAGAGCACTGAATAAACTGAGAATAAACTTAAAGTTAAAACTCCCGGTTTTAACATCACTGCCGCTGTCGGGCACAACAATTAGTGAAAAAAAGCGATTATCCATAAACGGTTTATAAGCAGCGCTGTAATCGTGGAATTACCGCGCTTCTCCTCTATATTTCTTTAATTTAATGACGTCTTTTACTAAGATTACGCATAAAATACAATTTATTCTGTAGTTATGTCAAGATTTATTTTCAATTTTACACATTATTAACTTGAAAATAAGTTAAATGTTTAAGGTTTCAAAATAGTCCATTGTCATTTGTCCGTTGATATATTTCAAAATGAAGTATTCATTATTTATCCTTCATTTATAATCCTATAAACTATGAGCTTCTTGTGCCTTTGAGCCATTGCTCTCTTAAAACGAGGTAGAAAACCGACACAATAATTGTTAGTATAATTATGATCGTGCAGAGTGAAAATATACTGAATTTATCAAATTCTCCGTTAACTCCAGCGCCAAAACCCGGCAGGAACCTTCGAAGAGCTATCAAGGCAAGGGGGCCATAGGGGATGAAACAAACCGTTGAAATATGCTGCCGTGGTTGAGGAAAGAGTATGTTCGTTGAAAGTTTGATGGTTGCGATTTTGCTGAAAACAATGCCTGCGGATATTAGAGCTGCGATTCCCCATCCGGTGCTGCCAAGTAATAGCGCTTCTCCCAGTGACAGTTGTGTACCAAAAAAACTGAAAACGATAAGTACGGATAATTCTGCCGGTTTACTTGAGTCTTTCGCCCATTCAGATACAAGTCCGTTATAGATGCCTGCGCCAATGGCGACAAAAAGATAATCAAGGCCGATTTCCATGCAGAGCGGGTATATAAGAAACATGGTGGCAAGCGGGAAAAAATGTTTCAAGCTGCGTGATTCTTGAGAGAATAGTTTTTCAAATAAAAAAACCCATACAAAACCTGTCAGGATAGATGTTATGCTGATAACGAAGGGCATGAAAGCAAGTTTTATTCTGCTCGGATAGATTTGATCCCACAAAGGCGCCATGAAACCCCAGAGCAAAATGGCACAAATGAATCCTCCGAATGCTATCTGAGCCCCGGATGGGTATAAATCATCATGTTCGATATAAGAGAAACATATCAATGGTGAGAATGTGGCGGCAAAAAGTCCCAGTGCAATCTTCATCTGTATGGGTATTGAAAAAGGTAAAAGGAGGACAATGGTCAGAATCAACGTTCCAATAGATGAAATCATGCCGGATAGAAAATATTTTGAAAAACCGTTAAGTGAAGCACCCTCAAACATGAACCTTACCGCATCGGATAAGATAATCATAACGCAGAGGCCTTCAACCAACGCCATGTTGCTCACAGACATTTCGTGCAACAGGCCCAGTCCGTTATGACCTGCTAAAATTCCCGCAAGAATATAACCGATAACAGCGGGGAGTCTTAAAAAACACATCATACGCGAAAGAAGATAAGCAATGACAACGAGCAAACCGAAATTTAAAAGCTGGTTGGGAGCGTAGTCCCCCCTTAATCCTATTAGTGATGCTGCTGTTATTACTAAAAAACTGATGATATTGGACATCAAATATTCCTTCCGGCCATTAGCGGTTTTTCAGAATGTAAATACCGGTGACCGATTCATTTAAAACCATAAGCACAATCATGATGAGAAATACCGTAGAAACATGCGGATTCTGTATTCCACATTCCAGGGCAGCACCTGCGGCAACTATTCCCTGGCTTGTCAAACCCGTCCAGGGCAGAATTATTTCACCTGCATTTGCCTTGCTGGGTGAAATCCACAGATATGCAAGAATATATTTCAGCGATGAACGTAGTATAAAAATCCCGCAAGCACTGAGGAGAACCAAACCCGGGCTGAATGTTTCAGATTGAATAAGAGGTGTCAGGAGCGCCCCAAGAAAGAACATAAAGATTTTCTCTATGTGTTCATGAGAAGAATATACAGCCTCAATAGTTCTCAGTCTTTTTAAGGTAGAATTGATTAGGAACGCACCTGAGACCATGCCGATAAAAAGCGGGGATAATGAAAACGTATAGGCGATTCCTCCTGTCAGCGCAGTAACACCAATAACTATTGTCGGAATCGATTCAGTCGTTTGTGATCCTTTAATCAACATTGAAACAAGAAAACCTGCCGACATCCCCACAATCACATGGAACATAAAAAATATAAATGTTCCTGTAAAAAGATTGCCGAACAGTGATAATTCATCTACGCCATAAAAAAAACTGCCGGCAAAACTCAATGCCGTTACTGCAAAGATATTTCGTACCGGAACGAGATCCCTGAGAATAGGGTTGAGCGTGTAGTCTCCCTTATGATAAGGATTCTCATGCCGTTTAAATAAGGTCAATGAACAGAAAACGGCGAGTATGAATACGATGTCGAAATGTCTGATCTCATTGAATTTAATATATATATACAGTGTTCCGGCGAGGATCGTGAATAAAAATATTATCACAGGTTCGATCATATGAAATAGAAGTGTTTTCGGGGAATATCTTTGATGTGCCCGAAATTCAAGACTGCAACCATAATAAAAACCGATCCATGTAAGACTGAACATGAATACGGTTCCCGTTATTTTTTCAAAAAGTATCTTGAAATTGTCGGGAAAGAAAAACGCCAGTATGATACCATAGGCAAGATAGTGAAGTTTAAAAAACGAGAGAAACCTGAAAGGTGCGGAAATACCAAAGAACCGGCCGATTTTATTGGCCAGAAAGGTAATAAGGACTACAGCAAGGACCCCAAGGAAATAGGTCACCCGGTGTCTCCGGTTTTGAAAATGTTAACAATTATACAGCAGCTTTTAATCAGAACGGGAGATCGTCATCTGCCTTCGGAAGATTATTAGGTGGTGATTCCGGCATATCTTCTGAATTAGAATAGGAAGTATCATGCTCGGATTCATTCATAGACGAAGCCTGGCTTTTGGAATCAAGCATAACCATGTTGTTTCCCACAACTTCTGTCAAATATCTTTTCTGGCCTGACTGATCGTCCCATGACCTCGTCTGGAGGCGGCCATCCAGGAATATCTTACTGCCTTTTTTAAGGTAATCCTTACATATTTCCGCCTGCCTGCCGAACATGACAATCTTATGCCATTCCGTTCTGTCTTCCCATTCCCCATCCTTGTTTTTTCTGTTATCGGAGGTGGCCATATTGAAACTTGCTATTGGTGTACCGCTAGCAGAATATTTTACTTCCGGATCTGCACCCAGGTTTCCGATTAGCATCACTTTATTGAGTCCGCGCGCCATTTTCTCCTCCTTAAATATTTTTCTTAAATAATCCCGTGTAACAGGCAATAGATGTGAACAATATATTATGTAAAAAATATAGAGTCAAATTATTTAAAAAGCAAATACGAAAATTTCTGATAAAATCCGGATTATTTAAGCTTAATGAACTACCTCGACGCTTGCGTCGGGGTATCAAAAAACACACTCACCCCCTGTCCCCCTCTCTCGCACGCGAAAGAGGGGGAA
>JABHYP010000385.1 GCA_018656855.1 Candidatus Latescibacterota bacterium
GTTCAATCTGTTCGGGACAGCGTGTCCAGCTACCGTTTTCATCACGCTGGGCATTGATTCCGGCAGTGATGAGAAAAACCGCATCAGGATTGTCAAGAATCTCTTCGCGAAGTACAGGCGCCGTATTACCCTTTTCGCCTTTTTTGAGAATCCTGACACCATCCCTGATTCTCAGACCTTGACTTTCGAGCTTCATATTGCGCCTGTCTTCTCCTGTTCTGACATCAGCGAAAATATTTCTCATCATTGGATTTCCCGCAATGGAAGCTCCGGTTGCGGTAAGTATAAAGTTACGGCGTTTCATGACTGGCTCCATAAAAGATTGATAAATAATTTTTATAATTATTTCAGAGAAGGATGGCAAACAGTTTCAATACCGGTTATTCTCCTTTAAAACGCAAAAAAGTGATTACGTATATAATAAATTAAGATTATATTGAAAAAACAAATACTATTATATAACAGTTCAGTCTATTGTAATCCACTTTGAAAATATAAGGGTATGAGATTATTTTAAAAGAAAATCACAGGAGGTTAGCGATGAAACAACAGTTTAAAATTTTCGGTTTTCTTGTATATGCTTTCATAATCATTACTCCATGTGCTTTAGCCCAGCTTCCCGGCAGGGCGCCGGATGTGCTGCCTGGAACCATTCCCGAAATGCGTGACCCGTCATTCTGGATAGCGCGTATGGAAAAACCTGATGAAATAATTCTTCCTATCTCAGAAATACAGAGCATGAACAAGGCATATCGTAAAAAGATACAGGCTCCCGATCCTTTCAAAGATGTTAAAGAGGAGAGAAAATCAAAATTACTGCATTATTTTCCGGGTATAGCGTTGATAGTACCCGATTTAGAAAGCTTAAAACCGGAAGCTGTTTCCGACTCAGTGAAGGAGAAAATTACCGTTGAGATAGAGTATTTGAGAAAAAGCGAATACGGAAATTCAAACGATGTGAAATATGCCGGGTGGGAAATAGATGAACTGGAAAAAGAAATGGCTTACGACCGGGTAAAGGACAAAATCGCTGTCCGCAATGGTATAGCTGTCCGTACCACAAGGCTGAAAAACGTCCCAGCTTTTTCCCCTGAAAGGATAGGCATGACCAAAAGCGGGAGCCGGTCACGCTGGGATTTGTGGAGTATCGGAGTCCTTAAAATCGGCAAACCTGTGAAAGTGCTTCACTCTTCTCTATCGGGCGAATTTGTGTTTGTACTGTGCGAGATCGGATGGGGATGGGTCAGGTCAGATGATATCGCGTTCGGCAAGAAAGAGGAAATCGATAACTTTGTTAATGATGAGGAATTTGTTGTCTGCACCGGAGACCGCGTCCTTTTCTATTCCGATGAGAGCTGTACCTATGCTTCGGGATGGTTCCGCATGGCAGACCGGTTGCCGTTGGTGTCACGAAATAATCCACGGCTTGTTAAAGCGCCTGTAAGAAAGATGAATGGGGAATTCGCCACTGAAACTGCATGGCTTGCCGGCGATGCTGATGTGCATGTGGGATTGCTCCCATATACGCGAAGGAACATCGTTGAAACCGCATTAAAACTTCTTGACAATCCTTATGACTTTACCGGGACATTTTTCGGGCGTCAGCATGAAACGACATACAGGGATATTTTTGGCTGTTTCGGATTTGATCTGCCCTATCACGGCGGCTTGTTCACTCATTGCGGAACTAATGAAGAAGTTCTCCCTCCCGAAATCGGAAGTGAAGAGCAGTACAGGCGGATACTTGAACATGAACCGTTTACAACTATTATGATAACCTTACAGGATCGCGGCGGCCATGCACAACTTCTCATTGGGGAATATAACGGCGTTCCCATTGTGTTTGACCAGCACGGGTATAGCTATAAAGATGAAGAGGGTAATGACCTTATCATCAGGAGGTGCTGTATAGATGAAATTACAATGCCGGCATATTTTCTCAAACGAAAACTTACTTTTCTGGAATTAAAATAAGTGATAACATGTAATACCATATTCTTTATTGAAATTTAAAAAACAATTTATGCGCCGTAAGAAATTATTCTCCGAAATTTTCGTGAATCCAGGCAATTTGCCAGTCGATATTTTTGTTCATTTTATACTTTATGATGTGTTTTTTATAATCAGGGCCGTCAACCTTGATATTTGATAAATCGAAGTTGCCCATTCCGGCATCGCCGCACCATTCGAGATATTTCATAAGTTTGGGATCAATTCCCATTAATTCGGCGCCCAGACGGTCTGCCGCAACAAAATCCGTGCTGGCAAGAGCGATTTCATGCTCAACAGGCGTACCCCCCCAAGGGCCGTCACCCTCGACAGCCTCGACGCCGTCGATAACAGCCAGGTCTGGTTGTACTCCCATTTCAGCTACGCGAAACAAATTATAGCTTAATTCCCTGCCTCCGCTGTTATTTTCCCCGCCGTGCATTTTGGACTTTTCGTTTTTATCCTTTTTCCTCTTTTGTTTATAATGACAAACGGGTGAACCCATAGCTACGTTCTTAAGCGACAGGGTGGCGACCACACAATTGTGTGTTTTCATTCGGGCTGCGGAAATTAGATACACATCTTGGTCCATGTAAATATCGATGATATTTACGGACAGCGGGTGGTGTTTTGCCGCCCTGATCCATTTGAGCGTATATGGCTGGTCGTTGGCATCGATAAGCTTTACATTGTATTCCTTTTCCAGCGGCATATAGTTATAGTTTTCAAAACCGATGAATGCGCTGCATGCGACAGTGGCAGTACCTTCGGTTATAATGACCTTTTTGTCATGGATAGGCTTTAAAAAATCGAGAATTCCGCGGAGTTGATCCGCATGAGTTGATTTTGCAGCATATTTTGGCTCGGCGAGCCCCGCATTGGCCTTGATAACAACCTGCTTGTCTCCAATGGCCTTCTCAACTTCTTTCTGGAACGGTTTCAGCGCCTGGTAAGTGATTTCTCTCCGGTCGGCGCCCTTACGAATCGAAACCTGGCTTTTATCAGAGCCAAAAAGTCTTGCACGGGCTTTTCCGGGTTGATAGAGAGAGGCCAGGGGTATACCTGCCGCAATAGTCGACATTCGTTTTAAAAAATTGCGTCGGCTGGAGAGTTCTGAATGTGAAGGTTCATGTATCATGACTATCTTCCTCCTAATTCGTATTTATATTGCAGTAATTTTGATTTAAATATCAAATTTTTTATAGAATAAAATAAATTATACCGGTCAGATTTAAAATAGTTTATTTCCGGTATTAAAGCACATTACAGTATAGTTTATCTGATTGGTGTAAATATATTGAAAAATGTGTAAGCAAGCAAAATATTACAGGAAAAAAATTGAAAAAATCACGGTTTATGGTAATATATAGGGCAGGATAATAATCGATTATTTACAAAATTTTTAGTTAACCGGCCTGTTATATTGCAGTAAACCTTGCATCATAATAATAAAAAGACTATAATCAATTTTATTGAAGTGATTGAATGTTATATTATGAACTTGCTAACAAAAATACTGGAAGTTCTTAGCCCTCATGATTATGATACGGGGGATATTGGCGTAATACATGCGATACGACTTTGCAAGCTTGGCATGACACTATCATGAAATGAACAGAAAATTATATATGGCTAATAAAACCACTACAACACGACATTTAAAGATTCCGGTAACATGCAACAAAGACTGCGGTGCCGGATGCCCGCTTACCGCCTATATCGAAAATGGACGGATAACGAAAATTACTAACAGCCAATACGGCTCACCATACATGACAGGCTGCCCAAGGGGATTTCATGCGCACAGGGTGTCGTATGCTTCTGACAGGTTGAAAACGCCGCTGATCCGAACCGGCAACAAAGGTTCCTGGGAATTCAAAACTATTTCTTGGGATGACGCCCTCGATCTGGTTGCCAAAAAGCTGGCTGAAATAAAATCGAAATACGGTGCCGAGTCACTACTCCATCTTGGTGGTTCGGGGGCATGCCACGGCGCTTTGCACAACACACTATCATGTACAAAGAGATTCTTACGACTGTTCGGCAGGATTTCGGAGAGATTCGGAGGGAGTTACAGTATAGGCGCAACAGCTTATGCGCTCCCCTATGTTGTCGGCGACAGTTATATCGGCCTTGATCCCGGGACACTACAGTTTTCGAACCTGATTATACTCTGGGGAGCCAATACAGTTGACACACGTTTCGGGAACGAGATGGAGCGATGGATTCATGAACGGAAAAAAGAGGGAGTCCCAGTTATTGTTATCGATCCGAGGCGATCAAGGACTGTATCACGTTTAGGAACCCAGTGGATACCCGTACTGCCCGGCACCGATACAGCGTTAATGTCCGCCGTATTGTATGTGCTCATTCAAGAGGGTTTGGTTGATAAACGCTTTGTCGATGCATACAGCATCAGTTTCGAAGAATTGAAGCGCTCCATTACGGGAGCTGTGGACGGGATTCCCAAAACCCCGGCCTGGGCAGAGAATATCTGCGGCACTCCATCAGATGTCATCATCGAATTTGCCCGGCAGTACGGCCGAACCAGACCCACAGCGCTCATGCCCGGCCTGTCCATTCAGCGAAAC
>JABHYP010000030.1 GCA_018656855.1 Candidatus Latescibacterota bacterium
CAGGGCGACGACTGCGGGAAACCATACGAGAACTGTGCCCAGAAAGGGAAGAAATGACACAATCATCATGACAAATCCCCACAGTATTGCTCCCGAAATACCGAATATGAAGAATCCTATAGCGCCGAATGTTCCCTGCATGGCAGCGATAAGAACCTGGCCAAGAATCAGGGCTTTTGTGTCTTTTCCCATTTCCCGAAGAAGAATGTCACAATTCTTAATTGTGAGCGGGAAATAACTTTTAATGGTATGAAGGACATTTTTTGAATTTTTTAAGAGATAAAACATTATAAAAAAGGTAACGAATGTGGAAAATAAAAATCCGGTAATGCTGTAGATCATCCCGGGGCCGAATGCCGCTATAGCATCCTGAGCAGTTGAGATGATGCCGGGAATAAAATCCGCGGGATCCTTGGGGAAGTAACCTGATATTTGAATATTAAACTGGTTATTCACGAAATTTTCAAAGGATTGCAAGGTTGCCCTGAAATTTGCAATGGTTTCTTCCTTGAAAAGATTTACTATCTGATCTTGCAATGCTGAGACAATGATAGTTATAGGAATAAGACCAAGAACAATGATGATAAAAATCACAAGCAGCGCCGAAAGGGATTTCTTTTTTATGATTTTCAGGAAATAAAGGTATACAGGATTAAAGAGGTAAGCAAGAACACATGCAGCCGTTATCGCAGGAAAAAATACCTCGATGATGATTAAAAATTTGAAAGTAATAACGAGGATTATTCCCAGCAGAAAAAATAAACCAAATTTTTTGATATCCATTTGTATTAGTCCAAGAAAAAATTCCAGATTCCAGATTTTACAATTTAAACCGCTGCCTTAAATTTTTGTATCCGGTTTGTTGAAAGAAGCAATGTCAGTTTAATGAAGTAAAATATGTTTTTTTAAAATTCATTAGTCAAGTATTTTTTTAGAATTTTTTCGGGTTAATCAGTATTTTTGACCGATTATCCGGGGAAATCTTTCGCATATTTTTTAATCCATTCAGCCGCTGCTTCTCCTCCGGTCAGTTCACGTCCTTCTTTTTCAAGAATTTCCTTCTTGTAATGTTCTATATGGCATACCTGTTCGACCATCCGTAGTCCGTATCCGGCTTTTATATCACTGAATTTCACTCCGACATCATAATAATCCTCATTCTTTTCGCACCAGGCGACAACACCTTCCGATCTGAACACCGGGGCGCGAATAGGAATTTCGATCATTATCACAGAGCCGGTTTCAATACAAATTCCCGACTGAAATGAAAGCCCACCCTCGCTTACATCATTAAGGTACTCTTTTTTATCAGCGACAACATCAACAAGTTCATAAACAAGCGGCATATCTGAGGGGTGGCGGATAAATTTTCGCATTGCCGGATACCTCCATTACCTGTGCTGCTTTATGAGAAAATTCAAAATTCAAAATTCAAAATTCAAAAAAAAGCCTGAACCGCAAATATGTAATCAAGAAATAATTTGTGAATTACTTACGCTGGATTCCATTTATCGGTTAAATTGAATTTTTTTGCAAAAGTTCAGTAATTTTACTTTTTTATCTTTTTTTGCGCCTTAGCGGCTTTGCGAGAACAAAAAATATTGTGAATAATCCGGGATAATCCTCCTTGTCACATAAAATACGATAAATGTTGTTACTAAGTGGTTCATTTCATAAACCGGATGACATATTCAGCTTAAATCAGGCACAGTCATTGCGAGGCATTGCCGAAGCAATCTCATCTCTCAGATTAGATTGCTTCGCTCACTCCGTTCACTCGCAATGACATGAAGATTACTCGCAATGACATGTAGTAATTACGTTACAATATTTATGAAACTATGTGCTATGTGATGACCATCACATCTCTTGCTGATAACCACATATTATTTGCTTTTGATATTACTTATTGTATAGTATGTTATATCCAATATAATAGAATAAAGAATCAGGGAGTCAGAAAAAAATATGAAAATTTCATTGCCGGAAGCAAACAACGCCCGCATCATCGAAAACTACGGCACTTTCATCAACACCTGCCGGGACAACCTGCTTACTCCCCTGTGAGGAGTTTTAAAATGAAATATATCTTATTAGTTCTTTCAGTGTTCACTGTCTTTGCATTTTGTATGAGTAGTGATGCTGAGGCACAACAAATTGTATTTACTTCTAACAGAGATGGTAATAATGAGATATATGTCATGAGCGCAGATGGCTCAAACCAGACAAGGATAACAAATAACTCCTACAATGATAGTGTTCCCTCATGGTCACCTGACGGTTCTAAAATCGTCTTTACTTCTAATAGAGATGGGAATTATGAAATATATATCATGAATGCTGATGGAACTAACCAGACCAGATTGACAGATTATCCAAGTGAAGATAATGTGCCTTCCTGGTCACCTGACGGTTCAAAAATAGCTTTTTATACCAATAGAGACGGTGGTGGTGATCAAATATATGTTATGAATGCAGATGGTTCAAATCAGACGAGGTTAACCCTTTCAGCAGGTAATTATGCATCATCATGGTCGCCGGATGGTTCTAAAATCACTTTTCATTCTAATAGAGATGGTAATAATGAAGTATACATTATGAATGCAGATGGTTCTAACCAGACCAGATTGACAAATAACTCTGCTAATGATTATTATTCCTCATGGTCTCCGGACGGCTCACAAATAGTGTTTCAATCTGATAGAGATGGCAGTTTTGAAATTTACTCAATGTTACCTGATGGTACTAATCAAACTAATCTAACAAATAATTCATCCATTGATGATTTTGGATTTTGGTCACCAGACGGAACTCAAATTTCTTTTACTTCTGACAGAGATGGAAATAAAGAAATTTATCTTATGAGCTCAGATGGTACTAACCAGACCAGATTAACAAACAATTCAGCCGTAGATTATTATCCCTCATGGAAACCGACATCAACCTCCACAATAACCCTCAACTCCCCAAACGGCTCTGAATCCTGGGAAGCCAGCACAACACAGAACATCACCTGGACAAGCTCGAATGTAACGAATGTCAAACTCGAATATACCACCGACAACGGATCAAGCTGGACTGATATCGTAGCCAGCACAGCAGCTTCTGCGGGGACTTATGCGTGGACAGTGCCGATACGGCCATCAACTAACTGCAAGGTCAGGGTTAGCGATGCAAGTGATGCGGGTGTGAATGACTCGAGCAATGCGGTGTTTACGATAACGGAGAGTACGGGGGAAACTATCCTTTTTGCTTCTCAAAGAGATGGAAATACAGAAGTTTATGTGATGAATGCGAATGGAACGAATCAGACAAGATTAATATATAACTCAGCAGAAGATTATAATGCTACATGGTCACCTGATGGTTCAAAAATAGCTTTTGAATCTAATAGAGATGGCAATCAAGAAATATACGTCATGGATGCGGATGGTTCAAACACAACAAGACTGACAAACAATTCAGGTATCGATTGGAATCCCTCATGGAAGCATAATGGTACTAAAATCGTTTTTACTTCAAGTAGAGATGGTAATTATGAAATATACATAATGGATGCGGACGGTTCAAACCAGACAAATATTTCAAATAAC
The DNA here is from genome assembly GCA_018656855.1 of Candidatus Latescibacterota bacterium. Lineage (GTDB taxonomy): Bacteria > Latescibacterota > Latescibacteria > Latescibacterales > Latescibacteraceae > JABHYP01. Next base: position 3,594 of record JABHYP010000030.1, read on the forward strand.
TCAGCCAATGATTATTATCCCTCATGGTCGCCTGACGGTTCAAAAATAGCTTTTAGAACTGACAGGAATGGTAATCATGAGATATATGTCATGGATGCGGGCGGTTCAAATCAAACCAATATAACAAATAACTCAGCTAATGATGTTTATCCCTATTGGTCGCCTGACGGCTCAAAAATTGCTTTTACTTCTGACAGAGATGGAAATTGGGAAATTTATCTCATGAATTCTGACGGTTCAAATCAGATTAACTTGACTAATAACTCTGCCAGTGAAAACTTGAGTTTATGGTCGCCTGATGGTTTAAAAATTGCATTTACTACTAATAGAGATGGGAATTCTGAAATATATGTAATGAATGCTGACGGTTCAAATCAAACCAATATTTCAAATAATTCAGCATATGATGGTTATCACTCTTGGGCCCGCCCGGTCTACCATGAAATGACATCACTCACCCTCACCTCCCCCAACGGCGGCGAAAATTGGACAGCGGGCACATCTCATAACATCAGCTGGACAAGCTCGAATGTAACGGATGTAAAACTCGAATATTCAACAAACGGTGGGTCAAGCTGGAATACTATTGTCTCCAGCCATCCGGCTAATTCGTACTCGTACAACTGGGCAGTACCGAATGTGCAATCATCAAATTGCCTGCTAAAAATCACCGATACAGGCGATCCGGCAGTAACCGACCAGAGCAACGGAACATTCACCATAATACAGCCAACGATAACGGTTAGCTCCCCCAACGGCGGCGAAAACTGGACAGCGGGCACATCTCATAACATAACATGGACAAGCTCGAATGTAACGGATGTAAAACTCGAATATTCAACTAACAGCGGCTCAAGCTGGAATTTTCTACACCAGATGCCTTCTTCAGGCTCATACCTATGGGTAGTGCCGAATATGCCATCACAAAATTGCCTTATAAAAATTAGTGATTTAGTCGATCCAACAGTGACCGACCAAAGCGATGCGGTGTTTACGATAGCCTCAGCAGTCAGTTTAACCCTCACCTCCCCGAATGGCGGTGAATCCTGGGAAGCAAGCACCCAGCAGAACATCACCTGGACGCACGTGAATATGGACCGTGTCATGATACAGTTTTCTTCCGATGACGGCGAAAGCTGGGACATTATTGTTGAAAATTATGACGCGAACGCGGGATCGTTTTCTTGGACAGTTCCGAATATTAATTCATCCGAATGCCTGATTAAAATTTCCGATGACTTTGATACCGATGTGACCGACCAGAGCGATGAGGAGTTTACGATAGCATCGGCAGGCAGTTTAATCCTCACCTCCCCCAACGGCGGCGAAACATGGTTATCCGAAACAAACCGGGCCATCACCTGGACAAGTACAGATATAAGTACTATCAACATTCACTACACAATGGACGGCGGTTCGGTATACCACTGGATTGCCGAAGATGTCGATGCCTCGACAGGATCGTATTGGTGGAGTGTGCCGGGTATCGCATCGGCAGGCTGCAAGGTCTGGATTTATGATTCCTCCGACATGGACGTAACCGACACGAGCCAGGATTTCTTTACCATCGGCGCTCCCGAAATACGGCTGTCACCCGAATCTGTTGATGTTGGGGATGTTGATGTCGGCAGCAGCGGCACCGGATTTTTTTCAGTTTACAATGACGGGAACATTCCGCTCACTGTCACCCGTATCAGCAGTGACAACAGTCGGTTCGATGTTTCAACGGGAGCGTTTACGCTGCAACCGGGAAATAACGTTCAGGTGGAGGTGACCTTCAACCCAACAAATATGGGTGAGCATTCGGCCAACATAGCGGTTTACAGCAATGACACCGGTGAAAGCACACTCACCGTGTATGTTCG
>JABHYP010000386.1 GCA_018656855.1 Candidatus Latescibacterota bacterium
GACCGGATGATATCGCCGATGCCGCGCTCTTCTTCGCAGCCGAGCAGAGTTCATGGGTTACCGGTGTTCTTTTGAGTGTCGATGGCGGCAGGCACATGGCGACGAACAGGAATCTCGACTGAGCGGAGAGTCTATTTAAACATTTCACAGTTTTGAACCGGGATTCTCACGATTTATGAGATTGCCTGGATTTTTTTATTGCCGCTTCGCGGGACTTCGGCAAGGATTCTTGAAATAATATTCCGAATTTCAATCATGGCAATCCTTTTTAATCCCGAAAATCCTGGTTCAAATCTTTGTGCCTTTGTAATTAACCATTTAAACCATAAACTATAAACCAATTTATGGCAACTTCTACTTCTTAAAATAAATCTTCCCGAACTGCCAGGGTGTGTGGAAACTCGGCCGAAGTGTCGGACTGAATGCGGCATACCAGTCGTCGTCCTTGTTTTCGGGGTCTCCGCGTTCGATGCGGTAGACATTCATCCGCCACATATCGCCGTCCTCCGGCGGGCTGTGAGGAACCTCCCAGAGGTCATCGAAGGGCACTGCCACTTCAACTGTCCAGTACTCGTCCTTTGTGCCGGAATTTTTACCGTCGCCGACAACGTAAACCTCGCTTTTGATATTTTTGAAATCCCACTCGAACCAGCCCTCGATTTTCCCCTTTAGCCGACTGCCGGTATTGATTACGAAAAGATCAACTTTCACATTGACCGGATTAATCTCGTGCTCGTAATAGTTGTACCCGTTGCCGTCGGGATCGATAAAAAGTTCAACCACTTCTTCCTGCCACAGCGGTCCATCCTCTTCCAGTACTGTCGCCCAGGCATCAGGATCCTCGCAGTAAAATCCCACGTACAGGAAGGTATCGTCCCAGAGGAATTTGGCAGTTGACTTTAGCGGGACATCCTTTCCGGTGTTGGTTTCCTTCAGAGGCGCCTCAATAGCCCTTTGCCAGTCTGTCTCGTCAAGTCTGCCGTCGATATTAATAGTGCCTGTCGTGCGTGTGACAGTATAGGAAGAAAGGTTTTTCCCTTCATTATAATTATCATCGGTTGTTTGCGAGACCGCTTCCGGTATACTTAAGATGATAATACAACATGTAAGAAATAAACATGTCACTGTTGTAAAAACTGATGAAAGGCGAAATAAACATGAACTCATACAGACCTCCCAATTTACTGATATTTTCTGAATTTCAACGGGCAAAAGTATTTCGTAAAATGTAATGACGCTCATCGATAAAATCAAGATATTAAAGAAATACTGGACTGCTGTCCCTTATTTTCACAGTGATCCGGTAAGCCGGGAGCCGGAATATGGCAGGAAGCTTTATAGGGATTTTGTGGGGGGAGATTCTGGCGGCTAATTATCTCAATCATTGACCTTGCCACTTTCGTTTCGTAAATTAACTTCATCTCGGTAATTGTCACCCTGTGCAAGGAGAACGCATGTCATCTTTCGATGAATTGATCACCATAATAAAAATACTTCAGGCCCCGGGAGGATGCCCGTGGGACAGGGAACAAACCCACAAGAGCCTCAAACCTTACTTTCTAGAAGAAGTCTACGAAGCGCTTGAAGCAATCGATTCCGGCTCCGATGACCATCTGGCGGAAGAACTGGGCGATGTGATGCTGCAGGTGGTGTTTCATGCGGAGATAGCATCGCGTGAGGGACGGTTCGACATTGAGGATGTCACGAAAGGCATCGTTGACAAGCTAAAACGCCGTCACCCGCATGTTTTTGCCGATGCAACAGTTGAAAACTCAAAAGAAGTTCTCCGGAACTGGGAAGCAATCAAGCGGCGTGAAAAGCGTGAAAAAAAGAAGGGGGGGTCGGTACTCGATGGCCTTCCGAAGGGCCTGCCCGCACTTATAAAAGCCCGTCGTATACAGGAGAAAGTTTCGCGTGTCGGTTTCGACTGGGAGCGCACCGAAGAGGTTATGCTCAAGGTGGAGGAAGAACTCAGGGAACTCAAGGAAGCACGTGATAATAACGATCCTGCGGCTGTCGAGGAAGAGCTTGGAGATCTCCTTTTCGCAGTGGCGAACCTCGCCCGTTTCGTGTCGGTGTGCCCGGAAGACGCTCTCAGAAAAACCATCGATAAGTTCCAGCGTCGGTTCATGTATATCGAACGAGAGCTGCCGAAACGGGGCAAGAAACTCGGTGAAACCTCACTTGAGGAAATGGATGAACTCTGGGAGGAGATTAAAACGAAGGAAAGGAAACAGGATTAAACATGAATGATTTATATTTGAATGATTTCTACCTATAGAAACAATTATACCTTATTGTATTTGCGAGGAAAAATTTAATAATACAGAATAAAATTTATCTCTGCATTCACATTTATAGTACTGGAGACTGCTATGGCTAAATTCTACACCGAACACGACCGACGCCTTCCCAAGACGCCCGATGAACCGTTTTCCTCTCCCGGATACCTGCCTGTGTCAGCGATCATGATCAGTGTCGCCGACCCGGAAACCGGCATTCCGAACATAATGCCCGCTGTCGGCTGGGGATGGCTGAACCGGGACCCGATGCTTCTGGGAGTTGCGGTTAACACAAAGGATTACAACAATGACTATTTTCCACGCGGCACACACCCTATTCTGAAAAGGACTATGGATTTCGCGCTCAATCTCCCGACAGAAGATTTGAGAGACAGTGTCACAAGGTGCGGCGAACTATCACGGCATAAAGATCCGGCTGTGGACAAGTTTAAAGAAGCCGGTCTTACTCCCGGTCCTGGCAGGAGAATCAAGTCTCCGCATATCGTCGAATGCCCAATTAACTACGAGTGCGTGGTCTATGGTATTTATAACATGGGCTCACATGATCTTTTCGTTGGCGAGGTTGTCGGATGTTTCACCGACGGCGAGGTTGTCGAAGTTCAGACGCTTCAGGGCAGGGATAATATTTCCATGAAACTCGAAGATGGCTCAATACAGACCATCGAATGGACTACGCTGCTGAGGAAAGTAGAAAAATAAACCGTGAGGTAAATTGATTTTATAAGAAGGGATGAGGCCTTAAGGAGACATTCCAGGAAGTGTCAAAAGAAGGAAATGTATTTGACATCAAACAGAGTGTTGCGATCGTTTTCATGATAAAACACAATGACAGGAAATAATATTTGGTGATAACTTGTAGGGGTTTGATTCATCAAACCCTTGCCCGGATATGAATAAACTGTGACCCTGGAAAAAACAAAATCATAAAAAAACCAACTTTACTGTGTGTAAATATAATATTACATGAATTACGATAGAGATAAACATCACCGCCATTCAACAAGGCTAAAACAATATGATTATTCTCGTGAAGGCGCATATTTCATAACGATATGCATGGATGATCGGAATTGCATATTAGGAGAGATACAAAATTGTGCCATGAAATTATCAGAACCGGGGATAATTGTTCAAAAATGCTGGGTTGGACTGAAAGATCATTTTCAAAATATAAAAATGGATTATTATATCATTATGCCAAACCATATTCACGGGATAATTTTCATTAAAAATAAAATGGTACTGAAAAAAAATATGGAATTAACCAATAATGATGGATTAAATGATAAACGTGTGGGTTTGATGAATCAAACCCCTACAAATCCAAACAATACGGTGGATGGTATATCATGGGTATTAATGCGGAATAAGAAACCGAAATTAGGCAAAATTTTGCGGCATTTCAAGGCAATATCCGCAAAATTGATCCATGATTCCGGTTTCCGGGATTTCAAATGGCAGCGAAATTATTATGACCATATCACCCGCTCTGAAAAAGAACTGGATCGTATAAGACAATACATTATTAACAATCCCTTGAAATGGGATTTAGACAGGGGAAATCATCTATCTGAAAATTATGAAATGAACTGCGATATGTATTTTCGAGATGTATATGACAGCTAAAGTATTTTATGCCGATCTCGGGGGAACGCGTAAAAAAATTCCGGTTATTTCATTAATAAATATTTAAATAATCTCACTATTCCGAAAGAAAAAACTATGGGTGTTAAAACAGCAAAAATGGTGTTACAAACGGAATCCGAGGCCATCGCCAGCCTCGTTGACCGTATCGGACCTGAGTTTGAAAAAGCCGAACGTATTATCCTCGACGCAAAAGGCCGTATTATTATCACCGGCCTCGGAAAATCGGGTATTATAGGCCGAAAAATCGCTTCCACATTTTCAAGTATCGGTATACCGGCTTTTTACCTCCATCCTGTCGAGGGCGCGCATGGCGATATCGGAACGATCATGCGCGGCGATGCGGCAATCGTTATTTCAAAAAGCGGCGCGACTGATGAACTCAATGTTATACTGAATCACCTGAAACGGTTGGAAATACCCATAATCGCCATGACAGGCAATACATCATCGAACCTGGCAAGTATTGCGGACGTGGCGCTGGATGTGTCGGTCGAAAAAGAGGCTTGCCCGTATGATATTGTACCGACAGCGTCCACAACCGCTGTACTGGCGCTTGGAGACGCTCTTGCTATCAGCCTGTTTGAGGAAAAGAAACTGACCAAGGAAGATTTCGCAGCCCTGCATCCCGGTGGCAGCATCGGCCTGAAACTCACATATCGAGTGAAAGACCTGATGGTATCTGGCGATGATCTCCCTCTAATTGATATCGAGGCATCCATGCATGAAGTTATCGATATTATGAGCGAAAAGAAACTCGGCATAGCGGTTGTTGCTGAAAATGACAAACTTGCAGGCGTTATTACCGACGGTGACCTGAGGCGTCTTCTTCAAAGGCTGGAAAATCCCCTCGAAATAAATGCCGGGGAAGCGCTGAAAAGTTCGGCAAGAGAGAATACTCTCCGGACTCTTCCTCTAACAATAAAGCCTGAAGCTTATGCCGCCAGGGCAGTGAGCATCATGGAAAAACATATTGTTACTACACTCGTTGTTACCAACCCGAAAGGCCTGCCAGTCGGTTTGATCCGGTGGATAGACCTCTCGCAGGCGGGTATGGTATAGAAGATGATTTTGTTGTTTATTTTTTAGGGTTTGATAAATCAAATCCCTACATTTACTTTTTATGTATGTACATTTTCATAAAAAAACATTATGAAGAAAAATCCGGGATTATTTAAACGCATAAAAAACGAAACTGCTTATCTGGGAATACGCACTGTTATCGGCCTTTTCAGAATGCTCCCGAGAAAAGCGGCGCTCGGGCTTAGCTCGATGCTTGGCAGAGTTGCGCCGTTTCTGGCCAGAAAGGATTATTCGCGAGCTGTTGAAAACCTCACCGCTGCGTTTGGAAATGACCGGGACAAACATGAAATCAGAAAGTTAGCACGGGAAACTTTCCGCCATCTCGCGATGAACTTCACTGATGCAGCACGGTTGGCCGTGATGAGTCCGGAACAAATCAAAAATATTTGCGTCCCGCACAACATGGACCGCCTGAAAGAAAACCTGGCAAAGGGCAGAGGTGTAATCGGTCTTACATCGCATACAGGATGCTGGGAACTTCTCGGTGTTTATCTGGCAACAGTGGGAATACCGATTGCAGTAATTGCCCGTCGCATGCATGACACTCGCCTGGAGAAAATGCTCGTTGAAACAAGACTCCGGGGAGGCATGAAAAATATTTCACGCGGGCATAACACACGGGATGTTATACGGGCTTTAAAAGACGGTTACCTGCTCGGTGTTCTCATAGACCAGGACACGAACATCAAAGGGGAATTCGTTGAGTTTTTCGGAAAATCCGCTCACACGGCAACTGCACCGGCACTTCTTTCACTTAAATATGATGTTCCGATTATACCGGTGTTGACTTACCGTGACAAGTCTCACCGCCACCATGTATGTATTGGAGAACCGGTTGAGATAAACGCGACAGGGGACCGCGACAATGACGTTTTAGAACTCACGGCACAGTGTTCAAAGACCATAGAGCGGTTTGTAAACGAACATCACGAGCAATGGGTTTGGTTTCACAGGAGATGGAAGACAAAAAAGACGGTGGAAAAAAGTAAAAATGCCAAAACTTAATTTGCACATTACAATTAACAATCTATTTTTTCTTCTATTCTTTGCGCTGATAGTTATTGGAAGCTCGTGCGGTAACGATACCCCGGTTAAGACTAAGAAATCCTCTCATAATGTACCCGACCAGGTTTTGAAAAGGTCGAAAATTTTTATCTCTGAAAACGGCAAAACCACCGCGATTCTTGAATCAAACGTTATGAAGATTTTTGCTGGGAAAGACAGCAGTTATGCTTCTCTCGAGGACAGTATCAGGTTCCTCTTTTACAGTACAGAAGGCAAACATACCTCTACACTCACCGCGCTTTCAGGAGAAATATGGGGGATGTATGAAGATACTGACAGCCTGAAAGCACAGGGTGATGTGTTCGTTGTCTCGGAAGAAAGAAATGCCTCGCTAAAGGCGGAGTCTATACGCTGGATTGCTTCGGCGCAGAAGATTTTCGGTGAGGGTGTGGTTACTATACAGTCCGAAAATGGTTTTGAACAGGGTACAGGTTTTATCGCGAAGGATGACCTGACCGAGTACGAGTTCACCGGCCCGGTATCGGGAGAGGTGAGAGGAGAGGATGCAAAACTTTCTGACAGGTGACACTCGATGAAAATACGACTCAATATTTTTTTCATAGCATCGATTCTCCTGTGTGCTGCGGCGATATCCGGAGAGAACAATGAATCGACGGAAGATAGCAACACCGGAGAATCCAGCTTGTACTATACCGCCGGAAGAACAAGCGGCAGGCAAATGCCTGACGGAACGCTCGTTAAAAACCTGTCCGGCGGTGTGAAAGCCCGGCATCTCGATGCTTTTCTTGAGGCGGAAGAAGGGGAGTACATCAGCAATCCCAGCGAAATACGTTTTTACGGCGCCGCGTCTTTCAAAGATTCTTTAAGGAGCCTCTTCGCCGATACGCTCATTTACCATGAAACAAACCTCGAAGCTTTTGCTATCGGCAATGTTACTGTAATAGAGAGCGGGAGGCTGCTTTTCGCTGACCGAGTGCGATACCTGAAGGATTTGAGATATATCGAGGCGCATGGAAATGTGGTGATAGAGGATGATTCGACAAGCTCATCCATACGCGGTATAAAAGCTGTGTTCAATGATTCAACCGGCCACGGACTCATTATCGGCAAGCCGTATCTGAGAAAGGAAGAGGACGGGAGCATCATGACCGCGACATGTGCCGACACGCTGGAAATACTGGAAGAAGAAAGACTCATCCGGCTCTGGAGGGATGTAGCCGTCACAAAAGACAGTCTTACCATGACATGTGCCGACACACTGGAAATATTTGAAAATGAGAAAATAGTCAAACTCTGGAACAATGTTATCGCCATCCAGGGCGGTCTTGAGACTTCCTCGGAAAGAGCGGTATTTGCAGATTCTACCAGTACGCTTACCTTGACCGGGAACCCCGAACTTACATACAGTATTTCAGAAACGCGTGATGAAGCGCCATCGAGATTGAGCACAAAGAGTATTATATCCGGCGATACAATAAATATTCAGATCAAGGACAGGAAATTTATCGGAGCAGATGTTATTGGTTCTGCTGTCAGTACAACGATCTCGACGGATACAACCGGAACACTTTTTGACAAGAGCCTGATAGAAAGCAAGGACATGAGCCTTGTTACGTATAATGATGTTATATCACGTATTTCCGCTGAAGGAACCGCGCGCAGTTATTACCACCGCAACGAAAAGAAAGATAATATGAAGTTTGTTAACAGCGCATCCGGTGATACGCTGACATTTTTTTTCGCCGGCGGGAAAATCTCTGAAATGAGGATTTTTGGATTCGGCGGGGGTCTTGGAAAGGGAAAGTACTATGGTTACGAACCTTTAGAAACGCTCGCGGATTCGAGCGATAGCGAAATCCGGGAGGTGGCAAAGCCACTTTGAATGTACACGGGATATAATAATTCAAAATTCAAGGTTGAAAATTCAAAATTTGCGGCTAATAAAAAATCTTGAACTTTGAATATTTAACCTGAAACAGGGCAAACAGACAGGTTTGTCCCTACTTGAAACCTATTTTCGGAGTAACAGTGACTGAAACGAACAATGAAGAAAATCCTCGACCGATTGAAAAAACTGAAGAGCGTTTATCTGAAGAACTCTTGACGCTCAGAACGGAAAGCCTTGTAAAAATATTTAGCAGACGCAAGGTAGTAAACGGCGTTTCAATCAGCATTTCCCAAGGTCAGATAGTCGGTCTTCTCGGGCCAAACGGCGCAGGAAAGACAACAACATTCCGCATGGTTGTCGGACTGTTAAAGCCAAACAAGGGCGAAGTTTATTTAAATGACAGACCCATCACCAGGCTTCCCATGTACAAACGGGCGAGGCTGGGTATGAACTATCTCCCCCAGGAACCGTCCATATTCAGGAAGATGACAGTGGAAGAAAACATCATGTCAATTATCGAAACCCTTGGTTACGCACGCAATAAGCGCAAGGCTATACTCGAAGGCCTGCTAGAGGACTTCGGAGTCACCCATATCCGTAAAAGTTTGGCTTATACCCTCTCAGGCGGCGAGCGAAGAAGAGTGGAAATTGCCAGGGCGCTTGTTACCAATCCGAAATTCATTCTCCTCGATGAACCGTTTACCGGTATAGACCCAATCGCAGTGGAAGAAATCCAGAATATTGTCGCCGGCCTTAAAAAAAAGGGGATCGGGATACTTATTACCGACCACAGCGTGCGGGAAACTCTCGCAATTACAGAGAGGGCATATATTATTGCCGACGGTGTCATACTTACCGAGGGAACCTCGGAGTTCCTTATTAACGATCCCGAGGCGCGTAAGATATATCTCGGCGAACGGTTTAAAATGTGAGTCATAAAACCCCATTGAAAGCACACGAGCCACAATAATGAATGGAACAATAGAAACAGGATTGATTCTCGCTTCCCTTCTGTTTTACGCCGACTTTGACAGCTCGTTTGACACCGTATACAGCAGGGGATACGGGAAGGCTGTCATTGAAGCCGACCGGTATGAGCCCCGCATCACAAAACACGAGAGCGGACGTTTCGGCGAAGCTGCTGAGTTCAGCTACGAAGACCTTGTTTTGGAAACAGTCTGGACAAAGGATGTCGTACGGTACTCTGCTAAGGGAAATTTCCCTTATACAAGCGATAAAGCTTTTGACGGCACTATCGGAATGTGGCTTCAAATCGATATGGAACAGCTAAAAAAACGCTCGCTTATCTGGCTTGATCCTGTTCACCTTCTAAGTTCGAAAAACATGGACACGGGAAAGATATGGATGGATTTTGTGACCCGCGAACTGCCGGACACCCC
>JABHYP010000387.1 GCA_018656855.1 Candidatus Latescibacterota bacterium
CGGTTGCGACAAAACGGTCGATACCGGAAAAGCCAAGCGCATCGAGATTCACACTGAAACCGGACTTTGATCTCACGCCGTATTCCCGGTAAAAGGTCATTGTATCAATACTGCTTCTCGATTCCACACTGCCGTCCCTCATGAGGCAGAGCTTGACATTCCGTGAACCGAGATCCAGACCGAGAACAGCTCCTGTATGTGGTTTTTCAGCCAAATTCACTCATCCTTTCAAAAATCTTATCAGCTATCTGGATAGTATACAGGCGGTTAATAAATCGCCAATGTCGTACTCTTTGAACCTCGAATCTTGAATCTTCTCTATTTGGGCAAACACATAGGTTTGCCCCTACTTTGAATTTTGAATTTACTATTATTCTTGTAGCATTTCGATAAATGCCTGTATGCGGATTTTCGTCCGGGCATCCACTTTCCCCGGCACTTCGCCTTCTATGGTCAATACTGGCACATCGAGTTTTTTTCTTATAACCAGATCCTCGATGTGACGGTGGCAGAAGCTCTGGACATAATGTATTACACCATGAATCCTGCGGCGCTTGAGTTCCGGGATAATATACTCAAGGCGGTGAAAAATGCTGTAGGGGTATGTATACGCGAGATACTGCCCGACCAGCCCGTTTCCTCGCACTGGCATGGAAAACTGACGTTGCACTTCGTTAAACACTATCCTTGCATCAAATTCCTCTGTAACGACATGCAGATCATCCAGTATAGGCGGGACGCCTATATACGCCAACCGCAGCGATTCACTGAAGGGCGGGCGTTTTTCGGCGCCGCTGAGAAAATCTGAAAGCTCTATGGCAAATGTATTGTAATCCGAATTGAAATCGCTCGAGGAAACAAGCCATTTATGGTTCTCACACCCGTTGATACGGTTTTCCTTCCAGGTCATTTCATCGAGACGGTCAAGCTGGCGGCGAATCGGTTCCAGTTCATCACGTATCTTTTCAGCCGATTCAATATCGGTTCCGAGTTCATCGGCGAGAAATGCAATTTCACGTAAAAGCGACTGTGGGCCCCGGTTATACGGATACGCGAAAGGAATAGTGCGGATACCAATAAGCTGAAGTGTCTCCATGAGAGCGTGAGTGTTTGAACAGTCGCCCTGAGTAACAGCGATAACAGTTTTGATGTCCGACTCGCAGGCAAGAACTCCGTATAATCCTTTGATCCAACCGCATACATTCCGTGGATAGCCGTCACGTTCAGCAGCTTTAATATACTCGCTGCGCTGCTTGGAATTGATAAATACATTATTGATATCCACCGGTACAGCGCCAGAAGCAAGGATAACCTCTGATGGCACCGTAGTAGTTATACCAATGCGCTTTATATTGCTGTTCATGCTATTTATTGCCCCAGTGTAAGCCAATGAGGACAATGGATTCGAGTTTCATTAGTGCATTTCAGACCTGAAACCATTTTATCCTCATATGAGATAGTTCAAGGTTCATTGAAAATTATTCCTCGGAGTTTTACTCCGGGATTACATTATTCAATTACAACACTCTTTAACTTTGCGTGATTTGAGAGAAAAAAGATTTGTAAATTATCAGGGCAAGACTCTGATTCATAGTTAATTTTCATTAAAATCCAAGAATTAGTCCGATTGCTCCGCACAAAAATCCAGTAATAAAATTAATTATTTTAATCCCCATAAATGACCGCCTGGAATGAGCAAGCATTGGCAGCATTCCATGACCGTCCTGAACAATAGAACTGGCGAGAAGAATGCTCAGTGGGATAGTTCCTTGAGTGTAAAAAGTCACAAAGATCAAATGTGGACCCGACTCTGGGATCAATCCGACAAAACAGGCAACTAATAAAATGATCCACCTGCCTTCACGGATGGTGCTCTCAAGATGCAAATGTTCTAGCAGGAGGTGCATAACAACCAAAGCGCCTAACGTCCATAAAAAAATCTTGGGAATATGTTTTTTTACAAGGTGCTGCCATAAGTGTTCCTCGATAAAATGGTCAGGCACAGTTGCAACAATAAAAAGCGCAATCATTGTTACAATTAAGAAGGTTATACGAATCCAGTTCCATTCATGCGGTCCAATTTCACCTGTGGAAAGAGCCAGAATAATAAGAATGAGTACGAACCCCAGAATCCCTCTTGATACGGAGCATTCTTTCCACTGTTTAAAAATCATATCGCGAGGAAAGCAGGCACAGTTATTAATTTCGTGTAACTCAAGCTTTTTACAATATTGTGTCTTGCCGATTGCAGACTTTCCCCTGATAATATCTGTCAGAATGCCCGCCACAATGCCAACTGTGAACAAAATACCGATTATAAGAAATGCCTGCTTCGGAATCATCGCCAGCATTATAAATGCCTCATCACCGCTCGTAGCAATCATGGCAGTCACAACTGCGCCTATGGTGATCAAGCCGTGAGAATACATGGCCACAACTACAAATGCACCAAGGCAGCCCGGTACCACACCAAGTAATGAGGCAATAACATATTGCCCCCAGGCTTTGTTCACCAATTTTTTCTGCCAAACGCCGCTAGTAAGTATATTCAAATATTCAATCAAAAGCATTATCACAAAAACGAAGCTGGTAATCATGAGGGCGTGTTTGGTTATTTCAATCATTTTATCACTTTCATACGTTAGAAGCCATAAACATTACGGCAATAAGAGTTGTATATAAAATATTTTAAGGTTCTTCGAAATCCCCTGGGGTACTGAAATTGGGAAATAAGGAGACAATTATAAATATTCTAAATGCTTTATATAAATGCATTTTTTGGTTGAACGGTCGAACACTACCTTCTGTCCCAAACTTCTTCCAATTGAATATCATACGAGCTGGTTGATACAAAATATATTGCGGCTTTTATCAGTAACTTGAATATCTGCAGCACAGCGGCGCTGCTGGTCATTAACGAAACGCCTTGTTCAGATGTAATTTTCTTCTCGCGAATTAATCTGTCAATATCCTGGAGCAACTCAACATCATTCTCTTTGGCAAGTTTTTTCAGTTCATCCAACGTTGCAATGTTTTCCTGAGGAGACATATCCTCATTAGCATCCAGAAAAGTCCTGATTAACTCGATTCCCGCACACTGTAATGACAAATACTTTTCATTGAGGGTGATATTAGAATCATTTGCATGCCTTTCTATCTCCGAAGTCAGCGTATGAATATTGACAAGAATATCCTGAGCATACCGATTAATCTTTTTGAGCTGGGTTACCGTTTCATTATCTTCAGATGTAAGCTGGAATTTCTCCTGAATATCCGAAGCAAAACGTAATACCTCACTGTGAATGGGCCAAATACGAGTTTTTATAAAGTCATCGTATTTAATACCCGGAAGTTCTTTGGCTTTCACAATTTCTTCAATCGGCTTATCCGATTTAATATCAGTTCGGTGCACGCCTATGCCATGAGCAACCGCCTCAACAATCGTTTCCCGGTAAAGTCTTCGGGTTTCCTGTAATAACGCATTAATGGACGTTTCCGGATATTTTAATGCCTCTTTATTCAGATATTTCGGTGTTGAGAAAACAGGTTCAGGTTCAATCTTTTCCGGGATTAAACGTACAACCACTTTTGCAATACTTGTGAGAAAGATAAGCAAAACCGCAGTGTTAATAATGTTAAAAGTACTGTGAAAGACTGAGATGCCCAATGGTATATCAGCAGCATTTACCATTGGGACAGCCCCCAACAAAGCAGTCGACAACCGGTTGACCATCCCAAGAAACGGTTTGAACAATATCAGAATCCATAATACGCCAATCGCATTGAACAAAAAGTGTGCTAAGGCAGCCCGTCGAGCATCGGTGCCCGATATCAGCGCTGCCAGATTAGCTGTTACGGTCGTACCGATATTTTCGCCGAGAACGATAGCTGCGGCCGCCTCGAATGTCATCACTCCCTGGCTCGCGGCAACAATTGTGATAGCCATTGTCGCGCTTGAGGACTGCAATACCAGAGTAAGCAAAGTACCAATTCCAACAAACAGCAGAATCCCAGCCATGCCGCGCTCGGAATTTCTTTGGAAAAACTCGAATAAAGCGGTACTATTTTCCAGGCCGCTTATGGAATCCTTCATAAACTCAAGACCGATAAACAAAAGAGCGAAACCGATAATGAAGTTTCCCAGGTTGTTGAGATTACGGTCCTTTTTCAGATAAAAGAAAAAGCCTACAATAATCAGGGGTAAAGCGATGGCGCTCATCTTTACCTTGAATCCTAAAACGGAAATCAGCCAGGCATTAAAGGTGGTTCCTATATTGGCCCCCATGATGACGCTTATCGCTCCGTTCAGGCTCAGCAGTTGAGCATTGACAAAGCTCACAACCATGAGTGTCGTTGCGGATGATGAGTGAATCATACCGGTGATGAATATACCTGTCAGCACACCTTTGAAGCGATTCGATGTAAGCCGAGTCATGACTTTACGCATACGGTCCCCGGCCAAATCCATGAGAGCATCGCTCATGACTTTCATGCCGTAAAGAAACAGGCCTAACGAACCGAGAAGATTAAGGAATTTGAAAATTGACATAAATTATTATCCTGTTCTAACCAAAATGCTTCAACACTCTTAATGCCATACTATTATTTTTTCGATTTTTTCTTTGAGCTTTTAGATTTTCCTTTTTTAGATTTTCCGGCTTTTATTTTTTCCTTCTTCTCTTTTTTCTTCTTTTTAGCTTTTTTACCCTTTTTAGTCTTACCGGACTTCTTTTCTTTTTTAGACTTTTCTTTTTTAGCTTTAACAGCTTTCTTTTCACCTTTGGCTTTTTTATCAGCTTCCGCCTGTTGTTGCGGATTGTTCAAAACATCATCCGGAAACATATTTAGACGTTTATTACGAAACGCGGTCAAAAGATATTTAATTTGACCATGTTTTAAGCCGGTTAGCTCAGATGCTTTGGCCCGGGTGGATCCTTCGTTAATTGCCAGCAATGCATCCGCCCGCTGGCTGGCGAAGCCTGTTTCCAATGAAGAAATCTTCCGGCAGGCATCCTTCTCTTTTGTCGATAGTACGATACCGCCTGTTTGTTTGGTTTTTTGTTTTTCGCCTGGCATAATTGACTCCTTGTTATTAATTAATATTTGCTGATATCACCTTATCAAATCATGAGTGTTAACAAATCTTTACAGCCCTGTTGAAAATGAATAGTAATACCATTAAATTCTTCACACAAGTATTATTCCAGGATTCCCCATATCAAATTCATGGGTTTTCAAAATGCCCTATAAACTTATTTATAAACTAATATTAACATTCCCAAGGTCATTTTCAAGTATTTTCTTCATAATCAAGATTTTGCTTTTAAACTTCCTCAACCGCTTTATCGTATTCCTCTT
Organism: Candidatus Latescibacterota bacterium; assembly: GCA_018656855.1. Classification (GTDB taxonomy): domain Bacteria; phylum Latescibacterota; class Latescibacteria; order Latescibacterales; family Latescibacteraceae; genus JABHYP01. Next base: position 5,359 of record JABHYP010000387.1, read on the forward strand.
TCAAATGTGCTTCCGGTACCAGAACTAATCCCACAAAATTATAAGCATGTTATTCGAGGAATCAGTATTTGTTTGTAATTGGAAGGTTCATTTTTTAAATTTGGCATTATAATTTAAAAAATCCATGTCAAACTCTTTCATAGATTTTATATGGGTAATATCATAATTAATAATCATTTTCTATCGACTAATAGATAAATATTTAAGAATATATTCTAAACAAAGGACAAAATTATGATCTACCGTAAAACACTTTTTCATACTTCGCTTCATTTTATTTTAGGTTCAAGATAACTTAATGGACAAACAATATTTAAAATTACTTTGAAAGGAGATTTGATTATGAGGCTAATTAAAGGCAAAATATAAAATAATGTTAACTCTTAAACCATAAAAAATGTATTTTAGCTATACACTTTTAAACAGAAGGATATTCGATGAAATATAAAGTCTGGACTGGTAAAACCGATAGAGACCGTGAAACGTCCATACGAGAAGGTCTTGACTATATCGGATGGCATGATATTATACAGAAAAATGCCCGTGTATTTATGAAACCGAATCTGACGTATCCTGAATACAAACCCGGCGCAACAACATCTCCGGATTTTATTGATACAGTGATCAAGATTATAAAGGAGCGGACGCCATATATCACAATTGGCGAATCGGACGGTGGTAATCGTTCATACACTGCCGAAGTACCATTTAAGGGGCATAACCTCTATGAAATAACTAAAAAACATGGTGTTGAACTCCTCAATCTTTCCCGTGATTCATGGAAAATGATCCCGGTTAAAGACAGGTTTATAACTCTACATATCCCATTATCTACGCGTATGCTTGAAGAATTCGATGTGACTATAAATATGCCGGTTCCCAAAATGCATTTCGTGGTCGGGTATACGGGAGCCATTAAAAATCACTGGGGTTTGATCCCGGATACTATGCGTCTGCGGAATCATTTCTTTTTCTCACGCGCTATACTTGAGATCATACGGTTAACAAGTCCTGAAATTGTCATTACTGATGGCACATATTTCATGGACAGAAACGGCCCTATACGCGGTGATGCTATTGAAATGAATATTACAGTGATTGCAAATTCACCAGGCGCTGCCGATGTGGTGTTAAATCATATCATGGGACTCAATCCATCGCAATTTATCTATATGCGATATGCTGTCAAGAAAGGTATGGCGCCGGGTATCCTCGATGAAATCGAACTCAATACGGATCCCGGGCAGTTTCACTGCCGTAAATTTTCCCTTAATCGCTCTTTCATGGATTGGTTCGCAACTGCGGGATTCTATTCAAAATGGATGACTCGAGTTGTATACGATTCTCCTCTCGCTGAGCCTATACACAAAATAATTCGCAGTTTCAGGAAAAAGGAACATGTTACATCTCTTTTAGAGAATGATATACGGATAAGATCATGTAGTGAAAACCAACAATAAACGAAAATTGCTGACAGGAACTGTTTTTTACTCATGGATTCTGATTTCTGAATTCCGATGGCAGGAAATAACGGGGGATAGCAAGGTATTTTTGATTAACTTGACTTATAACAAACTTGTAAGTATTCTAATATTTAATTGAAAGAATTCCCCGGAGTTTTACTCCTGGGTTATATTATTCAAAATGAGATAATTATTGAAATATAAACACTATCGAGGTTTACCATGAGCAATTTTATTCTGATGTTTGTATGTACCGGGAATATTTGCCGAAGCCCTATGGCTGAAGGTATCATGAATGACTTAATTCTAAATTATGTTGATAGTAAAAAGCAGTTTATGCCAATTGAAATTTTTTCTACAGGTACGCATGCTGTCAGAGGACATTCAGCTTCACGTTTTGCTATTGAAGTTTCTGAACAACATGGAATAAACATTAGTTTTCATCGGGGAAAGCAAATAACACAAGAGATAAGCGAAGCTGCCGACCTGATACTTACACTGGAAACAAGCCATAAAGATTACATTAAACGACACTGGCCGCATATTGATTATGTGTATGAATTGAAAGGTTTCGACAGAAAAGATGAACATCCGGAAGGCATATTGGATATTACGGATCCTATTGGAATGGATTATGATGTATATTCTGCTGTATTTAAAGAAATTAAAAGTGAGATTGAAAGGGTATCACAGACAGTATTTTCACTCGCTCTCGAAAAATATCGAAATATTAGTAATTAAACTTATTTTCTTTAAAGCCATGGATACAGCAGTTCAGGCAATGCTTATAGCAGGTGAGGTAATTCCAAGTGGGGAAGTAATTCAGTTTTAAAGAAGTGAAGGAAAATGATAAATATTGGTGAATTATTAGTAATTATTTTCATATCACATATCAGTATTACTACGCTGTTCGTTCAAAGACGAGCTGTATTTTAAATCTTCGTCCTTAATATGTTCTCTGGCCCACTTCCCAAGAAATAATAATAACTCCCTTGCAAGCAAAGGTGTTTTCCCGTTATACTTTATCAGAAAGGTTTTTATTTCATTTATATATTTTTTATGTTCTTGCTTGTGCTTTTCAAGCTCTGAATAACTTTGCTCTTCCAAGTATTTTTCTTCTTTTGAAAAGTGTACTTTCACATACTCAACCAATTCAATTAATACTGGCTTTAATACAGTGTCCCCATGACCATCTTTCAAACTGTAATGGAGTTTATTTATCAACTCAAACAATTTCTTATGCTGGTTGTCAATATCTTTATTATTAACACTTAAACTGTTATCCCATGAAACATATGTCATTAAAAAAGCCTCTTTATTGAGATATGTATAATATTTAGATTGCTCATAAGTTAAGCATTTATTTTTTGTAGTATTCATAATATACATTTTGTTTGAAAGTATAAGTCAAGTAAAATCTAATTTTCACCTTATATAACATTGCTTCTAACGTCTTTATTACGCGCCAACAAATGCATTCTGAGTACGCCTCTCGCAAACGAAAAGAATCTCATATTTAACATTTCCACGGATATTGGGCTCAGTAAAGCAGGCCGGGGAAAACTGTTCGAAAAATTTTTCCGTGCTAAAGAAGCATATAAAAAATTATCGGCAGAGCAGGTTTGGGGCTTTTGATTGTCAAACCCATTTTAGAATTATATGGTGGAGAAATTTCGTTGGAAAGTACATTGCATAAAGGCTTGGAAGTGAAAGCTTTAATGCCGTTTGCGTAAAAAAGTAGTATGAAACAGAACTTATTAATAATTGATTTATTGGAGACACAAAAAAATGGCTATAAAAATTGTTCTGACTGATGAAATTATTAAATTGAATCCTGATAATCCCAGTAATTATTGGAGCCAACGATCCGATTTGAACGGACGACCTGCTCATTACGAGTGCGTTTTAGCTAAATCCCTAATATTACATAATACCTCATAATACCCCTTATTTTCAGTAATTTAATAAAAATATTTTTTAATGAAATTAACAATTCTACACAATAATACTCAATAAAATGTGGGTAGTTTGTGGGTAGTAATCATTTATTAGTGGCATAGTAAAAACTTAAAGATGATGGGAGGGAGAGAAAAATGCCTAAACGTTTAACTCAAGAAGAATATCTAACGATTTTTGCTTTAAATTTTCACGCCGGGTGGAGTTACAACGCCGTGGAGAATCATATATGACAGTGATGAATTCCGGGTTTCTTTTCTCAATCTCAATCTGATAAATCTTCGGAAAAGGATGAAGAAGAGCAACCTGAATAAGATTGGGAAGAACATCCATAGGTTATTTAATGGAACTTACAAATAAACAAAAAAGATTTGTAGAAGAATATCTTATTGACCTTAATGCTTCACAGGCTGCGATTAGGGCCGGATATAGTAAGAAAACTGCCGGTGAGATAGGTTATGAAAACCTGAAAAAACCTGAACTCCAGTCAGCCATCCAGGCAGCTATTAAGAAGCGCTCCGAACGGACTGAAATCACAGCAGTTAAGGTATTGATAGAACTTGCTTTAGTTGGGTTTGCAAACGCCGAGGATTATTTTGAATGGAGCAACAGCGGCATAACGATCAAAGATAGTGCCAAATTAACACCTGAGCAAAGAGCGGTTGTCGGCGAAGTCTCAGAAACAGTCACACAGCATGGCGGATCGAAAAGGATTAAGCTTCACGATAAGCTGAAGGCCCTCGAGATGATCGGCCGGCACCTTGCAATGTTTACCGACAAACACCAATTCACTGATGGAAGTGTTGGCGTGATCGCGCTTCCTGAAAACAAACCGGTAGGCGCTCCAGTAGACTACGCAACGGAGGATGAGAAAGATGAAAAGACTAAAAGCAGTACGGGTAATGCGCATTGCAGGCGGCATGATACCCGAAGAGGAAAACCTTATTGAATTCAAGGCGAGTGTTTAACCTAGAGAACTAGGATACATATGGAAGAGGAGGTAAGGGGGTAAATTTCAATGATCTTCTCTTGGTTAATTGGATTTAATAATATATAAACCAGATAACGCGAGGGAATTGCAATCTTCGACCATATGACTGGCAGTCAGGAGGTCGTCGGTTCAATCCCGACTAGCTCCACCAATATAACATCTTGTTAATTAAGGGCTTGCGTTGCATATTGAGCCCTTCTTTTTTTGCCCGAAAAACGGTTTGTGACTACTTTTTCGACGATTTGTGACTACTTTCCCGACGAACATCATACTGCTGCCCTTTCAGTCTGTTCAGAAATTGTTTCTTCTGATTCTTTTTCCAGAGAAAGAAAATCATCAATTTTTCCAATTTCTTTTTCCAAGTATCCCGGTGAAAGATGAGCATACCGCTGGGTTGTTCGGATACTGGAATGACCCAGGATTTTCTGAACTGAATACAGACTTGCTCCTCCCTGAACCATCCAGGAGGCTGACGTGTGGCGCAGGTCATGAAACCTGAAATTTGTAATCCCGGCTTTCTCCAGAGCAGAAGTAAAAGAGTGGATAACAGTGGTGAGATTCTTATCGGTTTTCATGGAAGGAAATACATACTGACCATTATCTTCTTTACTTTTCCTGAGTATCAAATCATACACAGTTTTGTTCATTCTGATAGGCCGTCGTTTGTTTCCTTTTCCGTTCACCGTTATTTCACCATACTTGAATACTTCGTCGATAACCACATCATCCCATGTCAGGTTTAATATTTCTGACTTCCGCATTCCCGTTCCCAGAGCGAAAATGATCACTTCTCGTAGATATTGTGGTGATACTTCGATGAGATGTTTAGCCTCTTCAGGTGTAAGATATCGCTCAATCGGTGGAGATTCTTGCAACATACTTAGTCCATGAATGGGATTTTTCTCAATATATTCCCATTCTACACCTCGCGAGAGAATACATTTCAAACACGCAATTTCACGATTTATCGTAGCATTACTTGCACCTTCATTGGTCCGATGGGCCATGTATGTTTTTACCATGACTTTTGAGATATTATTGACTTTAACTTTTCCAAACACCGGCGCCAGGTGTAGCAAACTGGATCGATAGGACTCTTGAGTTTTACTGCTGCGATTCTTGCCGTGAAGTTTTAAAAAGACGGGAATAAATTGGTTCAGTGATGGAATCACACCATCAGTGGGTTTGAATATGACCTCACTGAAATTTACTGTTTCTGAAAAACTTACTATAGGATCTTTCCCCTCTTTTATCAGTTGCTGGTATTCTCGTAATCGAATCTCCGCAACATCTCTTCTTGTGCTAACGGGTTCTCTTCTCCTTTCTCTTTTTCCGCTAACTTTGACATAATAATCGATGTACCACATACTATTGCGTTTGTACACAGCCATAGTTATACCTCCCTCCATGACCGTGTAACAGCATGCTGTCGCAATATGTATGTCGTCAGAACATTCTGGACACATTGAGTTAAA
>JABHYP010000388.1 GCA_018656855.1 Candidatus Latescibacterota bacterium
CAGCCGTTATCCCAGAAGCGAATACAGAATTACCATAGGCTTTGGCTGCAATCCTGAAAGGGTGGACGAACTTACCAAAGCCGTATTCAGTCAGATAGACAGCCTGAAAACGCATGGTACTACCGACATATACCTGACAAAAGTTAAAGAGACGCAGCGGCGCGCCAGGGAAACCGACCTCAAGGAAAACTCATTCTGGCTGAGCAATTTACAGTTTTACTACTACCACGACGAGGACCCTCTTGGCATAATGGAATTTAACAGGATGGTGGATAACCTTTCGCTCGACGCCATCCGGAAGACTGCCCGGAAATACTTCGATATGGACAATTATGTTAAGGTGATTTTATATCCTGAGGATCAATGACCTTGATAATAATGTCATGAAAGTTTCAGAAAAAAACGTCAAATGTGCCTTGACATTAAGCATACAACCCAATAAATTGCTTCACTGATTGCAGAAATAACTTAATTGTTATACTGTTGTTTAGTCAATAATTTCAAACATAAAGGGGGAGATTAATGAGAACGATAGCAGCTTTCTTTCTGCTGTTTCTTTTCTTGAATTTGGCTTTAGTGTTTGCTCAGGCGCCGGATTATTCTCAGCTTGACCCAAAGCCCTTTGATCCAAACACAGAACCCGATATAGACATGTTCATAGCCGACTGGAGGGAGTCCAAACCAATACAGACATTCGGTTCGCTTCTGGAGCGGGATATTTTCACTAGGTGCGAGGGCGATCCGCTGCGCCCCGTCACGAAAGGCGCCGTGCTGCAATATATTAACCGCTTTACTCATGCTGTACTTCAAAAAAATAAATCGACTACTCCCTCGACACTGAAAGAGGAGCAGATAATCTTTTACTTCGTTTCTGGAAAAGGTTTGATGAAAGCCGGCAGTAAAACAGCTGCCCTTCACGATGGCGTGGGAGTGCTGATGCCGGAAGGTCTCGAATTCACCATGACAAATATCGGTAATGAACCGCTGGAGATGTACGTTATTGCGGAACCGGTTACACCGGGATTCAAACCATCCAAAGAAATGATAGTTAAAGACGAGAATACTTTGCCTATCGGGACAACCAAAAGCCACTGGAGCCACATTCTCAGACCGCTTTTCTATCACATTGAAGCGCTTGCGACGCTCACAGGAATGAGCCCGGTCTGTTTTGATCCGATGACACTGGGACAGCCTCACAGTCACGGTGAGGGAGCGGAGGAGATCTGGTTTGTAGTCGAGGGCGATGTGATTCTCCACCTGGGCAAGGAGCTTCGCAAACTCACTCCCGGCATGGCTTACAAAATCCCTACGAACGGTAAAACACCCCATTCGAATATAAATGTGTCGGCGGATAAGCAGATGAAACTTGTATGGTTTATGGTAGTAAAATAATTAAACATTACTTCAAAAGTAATATGTTAAAAGGGGAAAGTAAAATGATGAGAAAAGTAAAAGCAGTATGGTTAGTATTTTTTGTTATGGTTTCCACCTTCGCGATGGCTCAGGCGCCCGATTACGGTCAGCTTGATCCGAAACCCTATGATCCGGAAACAGAGCCAGACATTGATCTGTTCATGTCAAGCTGGAAAGAATCGATGCCGAAACACACCCACGGTTCACTGATCGAACGTGAAATTTTCAAAAGGAACGAAGGTGATCCACTGCGTCCCAAAACGAGGGGAGCGGTACTTACAAACTTAAAGCGTTTTACCCATGGTACGCTTGAATCCGGTACCACGACAACACCGGAAACGCTTAATGATGAGCAGGGAATTTTCTATATTTATGCCGGTAAGGGAACAGTCAAAGCCGGAGGCAAAACTGCTCCTCTCTATAACGGGATTTGTGTTCTTGTACCCCCCGGTATCGAATATACATTTACAAGCTCAGGCGACAAACCATTAACGATGTACATCCTGACAGAATATATTCCCGATGGTTTCACGCCAAAAAAAAATATAGTTGTTAAAGATGAAAATGTGATACCTTTTTCCAGCAGTAACGTACACTGGAGTCACTGTTATAAGGGGATTATGTCAAAAAATGACGGCCTTTCCACGCTCAGGGGACTTGGTCCGGTATGGTTTAATCCCATGACAATGGGTCAGCCGCATAGCCATGGCGAGGGTGTTGAAGAGATATGGTTCTCGATCGAGGGTGATATAACGATTCTTATCGGTAAACAGATTCGCAAGTTCCCTCCGGGCATGGCTTACAAGATTCCGCCGAACGGTAAAACTCCGCATTCAACTATTAATGTGACGGATGAGCTGGTCAAGGTTTTCTGGTTTATGAACTGATACATTGATACAAGCAGGATGGTAATATTTGTAATGAAAGATAAACACTGATAAAATTAATTTTTATGAGGTGAACTCTTCTTTTATTTTGCCTGTTCTGTACATGCTGTCAAACATTTAATTAAATCAAATTTGGATTCTTGATGACAGGAGGTGACTCCATATGGAAAATCAGTCAAGAAGACAATTGATTACGTCAGGATTGTATCTGGCACTTCCCGGTTTCATCTCATTCATATCTTCCTCTTTTACCGGATGTAAAAATATGGAAAAAGCAGCTTCACTGTCCGGTAACCGCAGGGAAAAAGAACGGCTTACCGCTGATGAACCTGGTAAATATGCTGAGGATTTCGAACCCGCTTATATGAAACTTCACAGAAGCGGCGAACTGAAAAAAAGGGGGGAAGAACTCCGGGACATAATGAAAAGCTGTAAACTCTGCCCGCGTCAGTGTGGAGTGAACCGGTTTGAGGGTGTTGAGGGTTTTTGCCAGGCTTCTTCCCGGGTCGAAATATCATCATACAATCCTCACTTCGGGGAGGAAAAACCACTTGTCGGAAGAGGAGGATCAGGAACAATATTCATGACCAACTGTGGTCTGAGATGCGTCTTTTGCATTAACTGGGAGGTTAGCCACAAGGGCAATGGATGGCCGAGAAGCCTCGATAAGATGGCTGACATGATGCTCGACCTTCAGAGGACAGGATGTCATAACATCAATATTGTTACCCCGACCCATTATTCACCGCATGTCCTTCTTGCGCTCGATATTGCGGCTGGGAAAGGCCTTTCTCTTCCCCTTGTTTACAATATCTGTGGCTGGGAGCGACTGGAGATAGTGAAAATGCTCGACGGAATCGTGGATATTTACCTGCCCGATTTCAAATATTCCTCCGGTGAAATGGCGGCAAAATACTCATCGAATGCAGAAAGCTATCCTGAGGTCACTCAGTCTGCCCTGCTCGAAATGAACCGTCAGGTCGGTGTGGCAAAACCTGCCGCCGACGGTATTATGTACAGAGGGCTTATGATACGCCATCTTGTCATGCCAAACATTGTCAGCGGCACCAGAGGAGTAATTGAATGGATAGCGGAAAACCTTCCTAAGAATACGTACCTCAACATCATGTCACAGTACAGGCCCACGTACAGGGCAAACGAGTATCCTGAAATCAACCGTAAAATCACCCGCAAGGAATACGCCGATGCGGTAAATTTTGCGTATCAAAAAGGTCTTACAAACCTTGACATCCAGGGATACCCGCTTTTTTAAAGGGGGTATTATTAACCTGAACGTTCACAAATTTTACCGCTGAGAACGCAGAGAAAAAATAGTTCAAAATTATTATGTAAGGGCAAATCCATGTGTTTGCCCGGTATAAAATGTAATTATTTAAGTTTTTATATAGAAATAAAGTTTAAATATTACGACAGTAACCGGGGAGTTTTTTTATTGATTTCGCCATTTATTTTTTCACGTATACCGGTTATACATTTTGGCGCCGGAGAATTCAATACACTGCCGGATATCATCGGCCGTATGGGGAAAACGGTATTGATTATAACCGGATCGCACTCTTTTCAATCTTCGGGAAAAAAAGATCAGCTGGAAAGCGCCCTCAAAAAAAAATCCATTAACTTTTTTTCTGTGCAGGTGAAAGGAGAACCGTCACCTGGACTCATCGATACAGTCGTTGCGCAGTTCAGGGATTCCGGAATCGATGTAGTCTGCGGAATAGGCGGAGGAAGCGTTATCGATGCGGGTAAAGCGGTTTCCGCCATGTTACTCCACGATGATTCGGTGTTTGAATATCTTGAGGGTGTGGGAACCGGCAAGCAGCATGATGGCGACAAAGCGCCGTTTATCGCAGTCCCCACCACAGCGGGCACCGGAAGCGAAGCTACTAAAAACGCTGTTTTGAGCGAGGTCGGTCAGGACGGTTTTAAAAAATCGTTGCGCCATGACAACTTTGTCCCCGATATCGCAGTGGTAGACCCGGAATTAATGCTGCCCTGCCCACCCCTTACCACCGCCGCATCGGGGATGGATGCTTTATCACAGCTTCTCGAATCGTATGTTTCCACCAGAGCCTCAAAGCTTACCGATTCCCTTGCTTATGACGGGCTGAGTTGTGTGGTTCATAATTTGATTCCTGCATGCACCGATGGGGGGGGATGATATCGAGGTGAGGGCGGGAATGGCCTATGCAGCTCTTCTTTCGGGGATTACGCTCGCTAATGCGGGATTGGGTGTTGTTCACGGTCTTGCTTCTGCGCTGGGAGGACTGTTTGAGATTCCTCATGGTGTCGTGTGCGGGACGCTTGTTGGAGCATGGATAAAGGTAACTATAGAAAAGCTCAGAGAACATGGAGAGGAAGCCGGGATAGCCCTTGGGAAATTTGCCCGGGTGGGAGCGTTGTTCTCCGGCTGTGATTCAAAAGATACTGATCTGTGCTGCGCCCGGCTTACACAAAAGGTTGATGAATGGACATATACGCTCAAACTTCCGCCCTTGAATGAGTATGGAATTACCGAATCCGATATAGAGAACATTCTTGACAGAACAGGCAATAAAAATAACCCGGTTAAACTCGATAGAAGCGATATACAAAAGATTATTAAAATGAGGTTGAAATAACTGTATCAGCAAAGCGCAGCCAAGGTGGTTTGAGAAGATATATTCTCAAACCACCTTTTATTATAAAACGAATTAGAGCTGAACTCATTTTTCATACTATCTGTGATAGAACTCGGTAGCTGGAGAATCAGCATCATAAACCGAAATACTTCCTGTATGCTTTCTCCTGTTCTCCGCCGCCATGGACTATACCTTCCCATTCGTCGTCGAGATCGGCAAGTTTCACAAGTTTTCCGCCCTCTTCGAGATGTGATTTGAATGCGGCGAGGTAGGTTGCCGTTTTCTGTTCGATCGACTCATAGGATTCGGACATTTTTTCTTTCCCATGTTCGACCATCAACTGGAAGTAAAGGAGCATGGGCGTCCACATGGCGAAGTCACGGTCATGCGGGCCGCGCTCCCACCAGAGCGACTGCTCGAAGAATTCAGCTCCTGTAGTATATACCTTGATGTGTGCGTTAGTGAGACCGCCGGGCACTTCCTGGAGCGCGCCGTAATAGAGGCTTCCGTCTTCCTTCGCTTTATGTTCGACTACCACAAGGCCGTTCGGTTTCTTCCAGTCGGGAGTCATGTAAGCGGCGCTTACAACCGGATCGTCGACAACCTTGAGGCACATCCACAGGCCGTGAATCCCGTGTGTCGAGTAGTCGCTCATGGAATTGTCAGCGGTATAACCGGTGATTTTCCAGTCCTTGACCCTATGCTTCACCACCTGGACATCGCGTGTGAACTCGAATGATGATGTCGACATAATCGGCGCGTCGCCCTTTTTAGCCTGGGCAATAGTCTCTTTAGCGATACGCATGCTGTTGGCAAAAGGGCGATTGATAAAAGTGGGAACACCGGCTTCCAGGTATGGCTGGTTTATCTTGTGGTTGCACATGATGGATACGTAGTTACCGTTAATGATACCGTCGACTTTGCCGAGCATATCATCGAAATTCTTCACAGGCTTGCAGTTGTACTTTTTGGCAAACTCAAGCTTTTTCTCCTCGTTTACATCCCAGCAGTAAGTCATCACCATGCCGGTAGTCCTTGTTTTTCCTACGGCATTAATAAGCGGGCCCCAGAGCCCCCATGTATGTGTCCGCTCGCAGGTGAGAACACCCAACTCAATGAGGTCATTGGGGCTTTTTCGCTTGAATCTGATTGTTTCCGCCTGCGCCGCTGAAGCGCCGCCAAACAGAGCGCCGGCGGCTAAAGAGCCTTTTTTCAGCGCATCGCGGCGACTTATTGCGTTTTTGCTCTGTTCAAAGTTCATTTAATCCTCCTTCATGAGAAGAAACGTTTAATATTGCCGGTTTAACTCACAATGATAAATTCCGGATTGTATATCTATTCCATCGGTTCAACGTGTATGGTAACAAATGCCACGTTTTCGAGCGTTACCCGTACTGCGTTTTCAACCTCAGTAGCTATAGAATGGCCGTCTCTGACCGATATAGCCGGGTCAACCAGGACATGGGCTTCAACTGTGACATATCTGCTGAGAGACCTGGTCCGTATATGGTGGCAGCCCCGGACACCCCTGGTACGCAGTATCGATTGCTCAACTTCATGACGGGCGTCTTTGGAA
>JABHYP010000031.1 GCA_018656855.1 Candidatus Latescibacterota bacterium
GCCGCACATGTCGAACTGTTTGTCGAATACAGCGTGGAAGTAGACGGTCGTCCGTCCGAAACGCTGCCAGCCTCTAACTGTGTTCCTGTCGGATATTTCCAGAAAAGCGTCTTCTATCTTTTGATTAGACTTTTCCATGTCTATGAGTATGTATGAATTGATCGACTCGGGGAATGTGTAACGATGAAAACCAGTACGGCGTGTCGTTGTCAATTCAACCTGCGTATCGTAATCACTGAGATATACTGAATAGTAGCCGGGCGAAGCTTTCTCACAATTGTGGCTAAAATGCGAACCGTACCCACGAGTGTTCCACGGGCCGAGCCGGTCTCCGGCCCCCTGTATGTAGAGGCGGGTGACAACCGGCATAATGGAGATGTTGCAGAGGTTCCAGTGCCCTTTGTTGGTATGCGTGAAACCATTAATAACATCGTCTTCATAGTAGTATCCGGAACCGGTGACAAATGTGGTGACAGGGCTCAATTGTACCATGCCGTGAGGAAGTGTTGCGCCGGGAAATGTAAGACCCGCCCATACGCGCCACCCTGCAGGTGGTTCGTAACCGATTTCGATCTTGTCGGTGAGCGGCTCTGTCCCGATGAAAGTGTTGACCATATCGTACGGTTCGGCGAAATATTCATCTGCATCGGTCTGCACCACATCTTGAGTACAAGAGGAAATAAAAAAAATCGTTATTATAATAACAACGGGCAGGATACCTTTTGTTTGTCTCGAGTTTGTCAATCTTTGCATGAGAGATTTCCTTGTTTTTTCGATATATTTATTTCCCGGATCAAAATCAAATATGATTTTTTTTATTGGCCCTTCATTAAAGCTCAGTGATCTCCCCCCAATTTTATACCACTTCTTGGGTTATTCATGTCACCGGGTTTTCTGCTGTCAGGAATTCTCACCCTTAGACCATGCCGTTCAGTTTCTCACGGTAATACCTGAATTCCTCCCATGGTACTTCCGGGGGGATGAGATGATCGCCGAAGGGAATATAGCCGCCTGTTTTGAGCACTTCGCCGACCGGCTCAAGTATCTCGTCTATCCGCTGTCTGCCGTGACGTATCTCCGACTTCGGGATGCCGCCCATCAATTGCAGTTTCGGGAATGTCTTACGTATCTTTACAAGATCCATGCCGCAGCTTACCTCGATTGGATACATTCCGGTGATGCCTGCTTCCAGAAACAGGTGGATAATATCGAAACAGTCGCCATCAGTGTCTATAAATATCGTGTTGATCCCATGCTCTTTGAGGAATGAGGTCAGACGTTTATAATAAGGTACCATGAATTCGGTTATAATTGACGGGGATACCATCGAACCCATCCCCGCGGACATATCTTCCCATATAATGAATAGGTCTACATCGATTTCAGAAAGGACTTCCTCATAAACCGCGAGCCATACTTCGGTAAACGTTTTCTGTACATCGTGAATAAGATCCGGCAGGTCAAAGTAGTTATAAAAGAGATATTCGTACCCCATGAGGTGAGCAAGCGTTCCAAAGTACCCGTGCGGATAACCCCCAAGGGTCACAACATAGTTGCCGGATTTGTATTCACGGACAAGCTCGTTCCAGTTAGAGGGGAATCTTCCTCTGATGTTTTCGAGATTCAAGCGCTCGGATTTCAATTTTTCCCAGCTCGGCCAGTCTTTAATAACATTTTCGAGAGCGGAAGGGAGAACACCGGTTGTTTTAGAGAAAATCCTCTTAACACCGTCAATATCGATATACCTGAGATATTCATCGTCCTCGCTGGTTATTTTTGTCTCGAACATTGGATGGAACAACAGGTTGACATCAACGAGCTTCTGCCCGGTGTCCATGTTCAGGGCATTACGTACATCGTTGTCCTGAACAAATCCCTGGGTCGGATGGTAAAGGCCGCCGCCGAGAACTGCTATTCCCTCGGGGAGTTTGTCGCTCCTGATCGAATTCCAACAGGGAATGTAAAGCGATGATGATGGTGTAGTGACATCATGCTCTAACTCCGGATAATTGCGCTGCGACAGACCCTCTTCGTACCAATTTTCAATCGTTCTTCCCCAGTATCCGAATTCCCATTTCGGCGCAGTAACACCGGTATTAAAGTTTTCCATCACCTCCAGGAATCTTTCCCGTACGGTCATATTACACTCCATTTTTGTTTGTACGTCGTCAGAACATTTTGGATACTATTAGTTTAAAAGTAAGGTGTAATTTTCAGTAAGTGCAACTGTTTTTTCAAACCTCCTTTTTCTTTGTCATTTGCCTAGATATTGGCTCGGTTTGAACGATTACGATGTTGTGCAGGAGGTAACTCATAGCCTTTTTGATTAAAACAGGGGATAGCTATCTCCCGGTATCCATTTTCAGTACAATCAACGTATGAGTCAAGAAAGAAAACAAGCTATTCTCAAGAAATACTTGTTTGAAATGATGAAATAAAATATCTTGGAAATGATAGCATTATTATATGAAATTATTCGCCCTCATGATTTTGATATGGGGACTGTTGGTTAATATCTATCGTTAACAGGCAGGAGATTATTTTGAGAAGATTCCGTTTTATGACAATGCTGTGTATTCTGTCCGCCGTATGTGTGATCACTCTTTCCGGTTGCCGGAACAATGTCGGGATTGTGCGAGTCATGACCTACAATCTTCATCACTGCATGGGCGATGACGGCATATACGATGTCAGTAGAATAGCGGAATTCATGATAACGCATCAGGCTGATATCATCCTATGTCAGGAGGTCGATAGTGCTTACTCGGACCGGAGCAAAATGGAGAAACAGCCTGAAATGCTCGAGACGATGCTCGGTTTTCATGCTTTCTACGGTCCGAATATTGGAGAGACATACGGCAACCTGATCCTGTCCCGCTATCCGATTGCAAGCACAGAAAATATTTCACTACCCAATCCTGACGACATAGAACCGCGCGGCGTTATTGTGGCTACCCTGAAAGCCGGAAAAAATACGATAACGATAATGGACACTCACCTGAGCGCGTTTTCCAGGCATAACCGGGATGTGGAGGTGGAATTCCTCAAAGGCATCGTCAAGGAACGGGATGGGCTTGTCCTTTTTGGGGCCGATTTCAACTGCAGACCCTCGGGACAATTGAAACCACTTCTCGACGACGGTGTCGTAGCCGATACTCGTGACGGCGTCCTCGGTCTCGGAGAGGGCATCGACGATATCCTCGTTTCCATACCGTTGCGGGATTGTGTCATCAAAGGCGAAATAGTTGAAAACCAATTATCCGACCATCCGGCATATTGGATTGACATCGATTTTGGAAAACTGAAAGTCCGCAGAAATAAATAATTCACCCTGGAATAGTAATATCCGAAAATAAATAAGATTCTTAATATCATCACTTTATTCATATATAATACCCTTTGATGATAGATTGGCTCCAAATCCCATTTGAGAGTTACGTTTTAGGGACGGTTTAAAAGTGAGACGGTTGGCAGTCGAATACTGTACTACCTGATAAAAAATCCTCACATACGGAAAAAGTAACCAAATTTATTTAGAGTAGGATTCCTTAATTTTCGCGCAAACCGATTTTTTTGGGGTTGGCTTCTCATATACCACATTTTTTCACATCACGCTTTCATTAATTTCAAGTTTCAACTTCAGCTTGACTCTTAACTCAATGTGTCCAGAATGTTCTGACGACTTACAGAAAAAACTTGTTTAAAATGTTTGAATGTAATAGTTTGAGTGTAGAATTACTCAGAGATTTAGCCCCCTTAATTTTTAATCTTGGGATTGTCTATTAAGTCTTGGCAATATAATAATAAAAGGGAACGCTATGAGATGCACTAAAAAAATGACATGATGGATCGCCGGAAATTTTTAATCAAAAGAATTCCTCGACCCTTGGGTCAGGGTAGTTCATTTCATACCAAAATTATGGAGAAACGAATGAGAAAGAGCGTATTATTTGACAATATGCCTAACAGAAGGATGTTCCTCGGCGCCTTGACCGGAGGGATCGTTGGTGTGTCAGCCTGTGCCAGGAAACGCAGCACCGGTATAAAAGCTCAAAGCGGCGCTAAACCACTACCCATCCCGAGAAATAGAAAAGTGATTTTTCGGACAGGTTCAGACCGTCGCCAGGTTATCACAAATGCACTGATTCCTCTACAGAGCGAAGTCGCGAAAGCAATCAGTGACAAGCAGGTCATCGTTAAAGTGAACTGTGGCCTGGTTGATCCCCAATATGTCGATTGTTCCACTCATGCTGATGAAATAAGGGCGATCCTGGATTTTCTGGAGCCGATCTACGACCGTCAGATACTCATTTCAGAGGGTACAGCCAGCAAAATGTCTCCCATAGCTTCTGCTTATGAAAATTATGGCTATCTGCCACTCCAGAAGGAATATAACAATATCAAGTTTATTGACGCCAATGACCAGCAGACAAACCGAATTTTCATACGAGCGGCAAAACAGCACCCGGTGGCGATCAATGTAATAGCGCCATACATGGATCCGAACGTGTATCTGATATCGGCGGCTCGCATGAAAACTCATAACTGCGTGGTAGGAACATTCTCGCTTAAAAATGTAGTGATGGGTTCACCTCAATGCCGGTACTGGGATAAAAACAGCTCCGATAAAAGTGATAAACCCAAAATGCACGGCGGTCAAGGTTTACCTGAAAGCGGAAGCGGCAGAGATCTGAGTTACAACATGTTCACGCTCGCCCTCGCTGGGGTAAGGCCTGATCTCGCTGTTATCGATGGTGTTCAGTCAATCGAGGGTAACGGCCCATGGAACGGTGATGTCGTCGATCATGGTGTTGTTGTCGCCAGCACTGATTTTGTGGCCGCGGACCGTTTATGTACCGAACTTATTGGTATCGATCCATTCTATATGAAATACCTTGAATGGTGCGGGAATGCTGGTATGGGCAACTGGAACATGTCTAAAATAAACGTTGATGGCCCGAATTACAAAGACTATGTAATCAAATACAAGCTTAATAAAAATGTTGAGAACCAGATTGCATGGATTGACCGTAATTTTGAACGGTAACACAAAACAATAACTCCTAAAAGGGATTACAGGCAATTACGATGTATTCCAGTATGAAATGTTGGGAAGAATGTAATCTTAGCTTCAGCGAAAACTCGTTTTTAGATTTTGCTCCTAAAAAACTGGTCCAGTTATTATGTTAGACTTGGAAAATAATTGGAGGTAAGGCAAGAGTATTACTCCTGCACGTCAAGCGTATGTCTTATGGAAAATATAAGATTATAAGTTTAATATTATTACTTAAACCTGAATGATTGCTGCATTTGTCATTTTAAAGATCAATATCACAGATGTCATGAATGTCTCGAATTAACATAAATGATGTCAAGAATTGGCAAGGTTAGATAATTACGTATTGCCGGTATATTTTACTTGAATTATAACACATATTGAAACAGCCTATTTACACACACCTTCCAGCAATTACCATAAACGTCCAATCGGCAATCTTTTCCATGCAATATTTTATCTTGCTTTAATTTAGGTTATATCATATTATTTAAAACAGGTGATTTATATCCCATATTTATTGGATATAAATAAGATAAATACATATATACTCAGATATAATTACTGATAATTCACACCTTCCCATGGGATTATACCATGAGTGAATCTTTAATTATCATTAGTTCTCTTCTCCTTTTTGCATTATTATCGAGCACATCACCTGAAGCCAAACATGCCCGCATCATAGAGAATTGCTGTAAAATCCCTATAATATTAATTTATGGATTATTTTATAAAACGTGGAAAAATGATTAATGCTAATTATTCATAGGATAGTTTACAATGATTGAACTGGGTTATCAAAGGAAATTGTTTTCTGTAGTGAGCCTTATCATAATTCTGGCATTTCTTCTTCCATTTTTGCTCAGCAGCGGGCATCCCTGTATGGCTGTCAATTCGCTGTCAGCGGGAAAATGCACTGAAGATAACGACCTGTTACAATTCACTGCTGGCAACCACATTTTGGGATTCCAGAAGAACGAAATGTATATTGCCTCTATTGACCATGCGCTGAAAATTGCCTTCGTGGGCGCGCATGATGTTACACCCGAAGAAACAGTTTCCACGGCGTTCGCATCGGTAAATTCCCGGGATACAAAACCACTGGGAGTTGTGACTTACCCCAACCTCTGGAAGGGTGTAACCCTGGTTTATGAACGCACCGTCGGTGGAGCGGTTAAAAGCACATACTATGTTGCTCCGGCCTCAGAATCATCAAAGGCAAAAACACATGCGCCGGTTGAACATATCCGTCTGCACTACAATGCGCCCGTAAGCCTGGACGAGAGTGGTAATTTACTGCTTGTTTTTGAGACCGGGCAGATGCGGGAATCTGCGCCTGTAGCCTGGCAGGAGATTGCGGGGAAACGCGTCCCTGTAGCAGTAAACTTCCGCATAATGGGAGAATATGAGCTGGGATTCAGTGTTGGATCATACGATCCTCTTTTTCCGCTGGTTATCGATCCGGTTCTTACCTGGAACACATTTATTGGTTCGGAAAACGATGATACTACTGGTAATGCAATAGCTGTCGACGGAAGCGGAAATATCTACATAGCAGGAGTAAGTGATGTCACTTGGGGCACACCTGTCAACGCATTTGCCGGTGGAAATGAAGCTTTTGCCGCTAAATTTAATACCAGCGGTGTTTTGCAGTGGAACACGTTCATGGGTTCGGGAACCGAGGATTACGGTAACGCAATAGCTGTAGACGGAAGCGGAAATATCTACGTAACGGGTACCAGTGACGCCACCTGGGGCTCTACTGTTGTTAATGCACATACAGGATTTGTCGATGCGTTTGCAGCAAAATTGGATACCAGCGGCGTATTACAATGGAATACGTTCATGGGTCATCCTCAGAATGGCGGAGGCAGTGATTACGGTAATGGCATAGCTGTGGACGGGAGCGGGAATATCTATATAGTAGGGACAAGTGATGGTTCCTGGGGTACACCTGTTGTCGGATATACTGCTGGCGATGAAGCGTTTGTCGCTAAATTTAATACTGTATGTCGTCAGAACATTCTGGACACATTGAGTTAAAAGTTAAGGTGTACTTTTCACAAGTAGCAAGTGTTTTTTCAAACCTCCTTTCCCCATGTTATAAGCTCGTCTCAGTTTCATGGTGTTTTGCTTGATAATTTTCC
>JABHYP010000389.1 GCA_018656855.1 Candidatus Latescibacterota bacterium
CCTATTCGCTTTCATGGAGCCGCAATATTAAGAAAATATTCATACGTAGTAATATCACTCTGAGGGGTAATATGACAAAATACTGTTGATAGTCAAGAGAAAGTTGAACAGTGGTAAACTTACAATAATATGGAAGGCTGCAAAACGCGAAGGATATGCGGTTTTAGATTAATTATTAACAGTTTAAGATAATTACAAAATCTGTAGAGTGCCTGCTTGACATGCAGGAAGTCACTAGTTCAATTCTAGTATCACCCACCACTATAACTAAATAGTAATTCAGCCACTTGTAGAAACACCGTGAGTGGTCTTTTCTTTGCTAGAGATGAGTCGGGTTTACCTAGGGGTTACTCAGAAACAGGGGTGTTCGTCAATTCAATGGATCATTGCGGGAGTGGATTGTGAAGTGTTCGCAAGCAGGAAATACCCGAGTTGCCCGAACATTTTAGATTTTAACGGTCGAAATCAGTGGTACACCCGAAATCCGTCAAGGTACAGTTTGGATTAAGTTAATTGAGTTGTTAGCATGTTTATAGTTTATAATTTATACCAAATTCATCATCGTCAAAAGTCATTCCATCAAAATTTTCCTCTGTTACTCTTAATAAAGACTGCATTGGAATTAACTCAGCATTTTCGGCCTTTTCTTTGTAAAAATATAATGTAATTACAAAAAGACCTGATACTGCGTTGATGACGTTTTTTAGATTAGCTTTATAAAAATCAGTATTTCTATGATGTTTTACTTTATTATTAGCAGTCCACCAAAGTGGTACTCCGTCATTTTGATTCCAGTTTGACCATGGAGTTAAATTTAGTCCAAATCTTGGAATCGTAACTTTAAAATCAGGCACATTGGAATAAGTGTTCTTTATTATATCACGATATTGATTAATGCCATCAGCTTCGGAATGAGAATCTAACTTCTGACAAAGCTGTTTTGAAACAACATCAACCTCAGATGCCGCTGTGAATAGTATTCTGGCCATTTCAAGAGAGTGGCATTCAAAGTTAGATTCACAAAATTCAACATATCTTGACAATTTTATTAAATCTTCATCAAGTGCAAGAAAGTAATTCCAGTGATCTAATGAATTACTTGTGTTAATTGTCATATTTTTTATCCTCTTAATGTCAGGCACCACCTTTGTGTATAAGGAGTCGGGTGGATGCAGTTGTTAGAAATTTCCTCTCTAAAGCAAGACCTTCTTCAATTTTGAATATATTATATTTAGGTAAGAGGGAACGTCGTCATAAACTTTCAGAATCTTCTTGTATGTATCCTCATATATATTGAACTCTTCAATTATTTTTTTCTTGTCGTAATTACTCTTATATTTATACTCTAGATTGTAGAAGTTTTCGGCAAGTCTCATCATAAAATTATTGCGATATTGATTGACAGAGCCAGGACCGGCGAGAATTCTGATTGACTGTCCATTATAGCTCTCAAAAATGTATTCTTCATTTTTTCTCGTTGAAATATATTTGTGAATAAATGAGCAGTATTTTTGAAGCTCGCCAACACTTTTATTCAGTTCCTCTTTTGTTGAATCTACTCCAACTTTCAAAATCTTAGGGAACATTACAGTGTAATTTAATTGACGTCCTTCCATCGGATCATATGGATCACTCATTTTGTTTCTTTCAAGCGGTTTGATGTACAGTTTCTTCACTTCACCGACGTGGGAAAAGAACACCGGAAGATTTTCTCCAGAGAAAACTGACAACTGCTTATCATTCTCGTTAAGCACTCCCCAGAAAAAAGGGATCTCCAAATATTGCAGATAGTTTATGTTTGATGAAAAATTAAATTTACGTTTATTGCTTTTGATCTGTATAGCGAAAGAACTCAACGGAAACGGATAATCGCGATCTAGCTTTTTTTCCAATCGGAATAAAGTACAATATAAATCGCTACCCAAATCATCAGATACGGTCGAAGGTTTTGCCACAAAGGAGAGTAGAGACAGGATGTATTCTGCTAACTTCTCACGATCCCACCCTTTCTTAAAACGATAAGGGGCAGTCATTATTGATCACCTACCATTATTCTTAAATATGGTTTATATATAATTTCTATGCTATGAACCAATATATAGCAAATACCGCTACTGAACACCTTAATAATGTAAACTACTGTCCCCCATATCTCATAGCCAAGCCGAATATGCGGCGCATCCTGTCGCCGCTTCCTCCACCGGCACATATTTTATCTTGTCCGTGGATAAAGGATTCAGGTAGTGCAGTCGGTAATAGTCACCGGAGGAATAGCGATCAGGTGTAGCGCCTTATTGGGCAATTATTCGTTCATCACAGGTCAAGGCTGGCCCTTATGCTTAGCCTCGGTACTTTACTTGGTGCGAGGCTGTAGGCTGGTCCGCCTGAGTTAGAATGGCGGCCGGAACCGTTTCGCCTTTTTCCCTGAAGCTCTCAACCACTAAGCGCTCCACGTGAGTCATCCATTTGGACCCAAGGTGTTCGTTTAGCAAGACAAC
>JABHYP010000390.1 GCA_018656855.1 Candidatus Latescibacterota bacterium
ATTTATACAAGATTTTTGATGCTTCCGATTATGATGAAATAGCTACTTGCATAGACAAAAAAGTATCAATTATATTTATTGGTTTTCAAAAATTCAACTCTTTACTAAGTGCTAATGACTCAAAATCTGCACAGTTAAAATATTTTTTACCGCGACTGACAAGACATTGGACACATCTGTCGCGTCAGGAGGGAGGTATAGGTACAAGAGGCCCGGGAGAAACCCAGCTTGAGGTAGACCGCCGAAGCATAAGAAAACGAATAACTCATCTTGCAAATGCCCTGAAAAAGATAGATAAAAGACGTGCCGCAAGCAGAAAAAAACGAAAAATAATTTTCAAGGCGGCGCTTGTAGGATATACCAATGCCGGCAAATCTACAATTATCAACGTGCTGAGCGGTGCCGGAGTTCCGGTGGAGAACAAATTGTTCAAAACAATTGATTCTGTAACCCGCCTGGTTCGATATGAATCTGCCCCGGATATTTTGATCTCGGACACAGTAGGATTTATTCGCAATCTGCCGCACGATCTCATTGCTTCGTTCAAATCTACTCTTGATGAGGTGAGGGAAGCAGATGTCCTTCTCCATGTTGTTGATATAACGAATCCTGAATGGGAAGAACAGGTTGAAGTAGTTAATAACGTTTTAATCGATCTCGGGTCATCGGAAACTGAAACAATTATGGTTTTTAATAAAATTGATATTTTAAAGAATACCGCAGAGTTAAAAATTCTGGAGAAACGGTATCCGGATGCTGTTTTTTTGTCCGCTAAATATGGTAATGGAAGTGAAGAATTAAAAGCTTCCCTTATAAATAAAGCTTTGAAAGACAGGCTCAAACTTACTATGGAATTCGGTCCGGAAGACAGTCTTAAGATGAGAGATGTTTATCGTTACGGAACAGTTCTCGAAACACGTTCGAATGGAGGCACTCTGGAACTTACATTCACGATGTCTATTTCTCAGGCAGAAAAACTCAACCTTATAAAACACAAAATTTGAAGTGAAAAATTCTTGACGGCACTACTATCTTTTCTCTATATTATTAAGGTGAAAAATATGGGCGATTAGCTCAGATGGTTAGAGTGCCTGCTTGACATGCAGGAAGTCACTAGTTCAATTCTAGTATCGCCCACCATATTATCGCTTGTTAAATAAGGACTTATGGAAACTAATTAAGTCCTTTGTTTATTGTAAATTTATAATTTGTTACTACTTTTCAAACGATTTGTTACTATTTTTCTGATGGGCTTTAAGCTGTGTTTAATACAACCTCTTTTTCGACCTCTTTAATTTCAACTTCATCTGTTTTTTCAAGATCGAGAATTTCGTCAAGCACTCCAATTTGATTTTCGAGGTATTCAGGAGATTGATGTGCATACCGTTGTGTAGTTCTGATATGTGTATGACCGAGAATTTTCTGCACAGCATATATATCAGCACCACACTGGATCATCCAGGATGCTGCTGTATGACGAAGATCGTGAAATCGAAAGTCATCAATACCAGCCATCCTTAGAGCTGTTTTGAAAGATTTATCAACATGAACCAAGCGAAATCCGGTTTTTGGAGAAGGAAATACATACTCATTTATTGATTCACGTTGTTTCTGAATAAGCAAGTTATAAACGGTTTTGTTCATTCGAATGTTTCTCCGTTTATTACCCTTTCCGACTACAGTTATTTCTCCATACTTAAAGCGTTGGTTAATTATCACATCCCGCCACTTTAAATTAAAAATCTCTGCTTTTCTAAAACCAGTAGCAAGCGCAAAAACAATAATATCTCGGAGATAATTGGGAGAAATTTTAATCAACCGTTTATATTCTTCTTTTGTAAGATATCTTTCGCGTATTGGCGCTTCCTTTAAAAACTTGATACCTTGAAGAGGATTCTTTGTAATGTAATCCCAATCAACAGCTCTCTGGAGAACACTTTTAATGAAAGCCAATTCCCGATTAACACTTGCACTACTGGCACCTTCCATTATACGGTTAGTCAAATATGTTTGCATTTTTACCTTAGTGATTTCTTCTAACCGTAACCGTCCAAAAACAGGGAGCAAGTGTTTTAAGCTTACTTGATAAGATTCCTGCATATTATTACTCTGATTCTTACCATGAAGCTCTATAAAAATTGGAATAAACTGTTTTAATTTTAAGTCATGAGGAATCTTTCGAACAGAAATTGGTTGTGGAGTTTCATTAGCTATACTATTGGCTCTCATCGTGGAAGGATCAATGCCTTCCTTAATCAACTCCTGATATTGCCTGTCCAGGGCCACAGCTTCTTCTTTTCTGGGACTAACAGCAACTCCTTTCTTTTTCAGTAGTCCGTTAACTTTAATGTAATAGTACACATACCATATTTTGTTACGCTTATATACGGCCATAATACACCCCCGTTTTCAGCGTAACCATACGCGGTTATAATATAACCGCTCTTTTATTTTATAACAAGTAGTTGTAAAAGATAATTCTCTCATTATACAGGTCCCCGTAATTTAATAAACTGTTGAATCTGATGAATATCAAAACGTACTTTACTTTTACGTTTTCCCTGAGAAAGAATATAGCAATCGATTTTTTTCTTATTTGTCCAGTCGTAAACTGTTGAAAGGGAAACTTTTAAATATTCAGCGACTTCTTCAGGAGTATATAGTTCACCTAAGGTTTCCTGTAATTTCAAAATTTTATTATTTGTTGTTTTTGTAGAGTCTGTCATTTTATTTCCGAATAATTAATCGATCACAATTCAGTTAAACTCTTTTTCAAGTAATAGTCAGCGCCGATAGAATCTAATAAATCCTTTACTTCTTCCCTGAATTTTATCCAATTGACACGGTTCTCAATCTCTTTGTTATAATTAATTTTACCGACTTTCCAGTGATCTACTATTGGGTGCAGATTTCGAATCAACTGGAGTGCCTGATCAGGTTTTATTACAGGTTCAACTGAGATCCATGTCGGTATGCCTCTGGCATGGGCTTTTTCGATGGCTTTTATTCTATCACTGACTGATGCAGCATCCGGCTCCCAGTAGTCAGCATCTTTCTGGTCAGTAAAGATAAGGGTTGTTCCGAATCGAGCTTTCGGGTAATTAGATAAAAGGTCAAAATCCCTGACAGCGCGCATCCCGCCTTTGGTCAAGATGGTGAATCTTAAATCATATTGAATAAGAATTTCAAGTGTGTGGCGGGTAAGCTCTAACTCTATTTCAGCAGGTTGATAACATGATCAATTTTTTCATTGTGATCACACCTTTCATTGCAACAGAAGGTTATAGATTATTAGAACATTTTTCTGGAATTGCAGAAGTATTTTTGCCAAGGCTTAGGCAATTATTCTTTATAAAATTAAGATCTGATTTAATAAGTTCATTTTTCATAACTTCATACTCTTCTCTTGTGAGTTCTCCCTGTGCATAACGCTTCTCAAGTATGATCATAATATGCTTTCTGTCAATAGCTTTGTATTTATTATCAAAATACATTACAATTGGGAAAAAACTCAAAAATGTAAACAATACAATCAACAGCCCAATACCAAACAAAGTGCCTTTATCAATTGATAAACTCCATTTTTCTCCTTTAATGTTTAAAAAGTTATTATCACTACCATCAGCATAGCATATTGAAGAAATCATTAAAAAGATAACTAGGATAATAATTAGCTTTTTCATGGTAATCCCCCTTACGTTTTTAAAGATTAAACGAACTACTTTCAAACGGATTCGGTCGTTGTTGTTTCCTCGGTTCTTTGACCTCGCTCCCCAGTCTTATTAAGATGAAGTAGATAATGCTGAGTACTCCAAAGCTAAAAATGTATGGCTGAGGATTGTTAACTGACTCTAGATAATTAAAAATTGTAATAAATGAAGAGGCATCTACGATACTGATTGTAATAAATAATATTTTTCTGTTTCTACTCGATGTGACAGTTCTGTTTATTGTTCTTGTCAAAAACCTTGAAATAGGTAACAACAGAATCAATAATGAAATTGAAATACGAAAATCATTATTTAAATAAAGTCTGAATACATCTACTGCAAAATCATACTCTACACCGAATACAAACCATGGGACGATTAAAGCAAAAAACCATGAAAAAACAGAAGCACAAAAGCCTAAAATATATGCAGATATTCTCACCAAATGAGATTTTACAAGTGTGTCATAAGAATGCAATCCTATTGAAATCGGGGCAATATAGAAAAACATCAATAGAGAAAGCATAAGATATTTATTCGAAAATTCATCAATTTTATTAACGAGCTGGTTGCCGTTATTATCAAATTCAACATGTGCTTTCATGCCTCTTCTACTCCTTATTCCCAACGCCCTACTTCGACCCAAAAATTACCAACTTTAACCAATAACACAGGATCAGGCAATGCTTTGAGATGTACAGATTTTGCATTTTCATTAGCGACATTGAAACTATTAGTTGTCATTTCCAGTGCTGATGGAATTAGAAGTAAGAAAAATCCGGCAATTTTCTTGAGAGTATTTACTTCGTGTAAGAATTCATGTGCAACTACCTCTGTTTTTTCTTCTCTCGGCTTTGGTTTTGCGATAGCAACACCCTTAATTTCATTATTGTTTTCTACCAGAGCTCCAACACCTACAAGCAAATCTTTTGGTATAAATCGATAGTTTTGTGAATTAACTTGTGTAACAAACCAATCCCACATATCGCTTTGCACTGAAAACACAGATTTCTCATCTTCTGTTAATGCTTCACAAAATATCTTTGGCTGATATCCATGACCTTTTAATAAATCAAGAGTACTTCTTAGTTCGAGATAATGCCTTGTACCTACGACTGGATAACGAGCAGGATCAATACGTAATTCATCTTTGAAATCCGGTAAAAACCTTACATCAGGACTACTATCAAGAATTTCTACTTTTTCGAATTCTGGCGAATTCTTTTCTTCGAACATAAGGACTGACATTTTCAATACCTCCGTTAAGAGTAAAAGAATTACGAAAACTGATACAAGAATGATTTATAATACTTTACAGATTTAACTTTGTTTGATTAATTAATAATTCCTCTGGTTTTCTCTTTAGAAATTCAGAAAGCAAACAGACTTCTGATTTGTTCTGAAAGTTCTCGGGCATTTGTGACACTATCTCCTTGACCTTTTCTTGAACTTTTTTGTTGATACAGGCGACAATGACGTAATCAGCTTTAGCCAAAGTGATATCTTTCTCAATGTTTTCTTTTTCATGGACAGGTGTCATTGCTACTTCAATTGCTATGAGTTTTTCGTTTCTTTCAATTCCCACGTCTATGAATTTTTCATTTCGATTAAGTTCTATTTCCGGATTGAAATCTGAGAAATATTCTACAATGAGATATTGATAAAGTGTGTGTTCATATCCAGCTCCTTTGCCGTTGTATTTCTTTTCCTGAATTCCAAGTTCTTTATATCCGTCAGGCAATAATACTGGATACTTAGGTCTACCTCGCCCAAACGGAAGCTGAATAACTTTAACGAATTTCTTTCTCCCTAATTTTTGTATGATTCGTGAGAACGTTCCTGCAGGTAATCCTGTTGACTTTTGGATTTCTGTCAAAGGCTTTTTAAATTGAAGTTTTTTGATAGCCCAAAGACATTCCTTCAATAAATCACTTACAGAATCCTCTGTATTGGAATTGTCATGCTTTTCCGATTGAGGTTGATTCACATATCTCGGTTGAATTTTGCTATTTACCAGAATTCTTGCGTTATTCTGGCGTATGAAATCATCAGTTAATATCCAATTATTCATAATTCTACCTCTGGTATTTGAGCAAGAAATGGGTCTTGGTATCTCGATGAAAATTTAACGATTGCCTCTCTTGGTTTAAGTTTGTAACAGTAAGCTTTCTGATCAGGATCTTTCATTCCCATACTCTGTTGCATACATTCGATGTCTTTACCGTTTGAAAGCGGAAGCATGATTTTAGCAAATGAGTTGCTGTGTATCGAGGCTCCGACTTGGTGAGGAGTCTGGGTGCAGGCAAAGATATTTATTTTACTTTTTCTTACTGTCGTTAGAAGATTATGAATAATGGGAAGGTCTGCGTTGAATCGTGTTTCAAGTGAAGCGTCAAAAATCAGATTTGCGTCATCTATTCCAATAAGCATCCATTTTTCATTATTATTTAGTTTTCTATGATAAAAGAGCTTGGTGAGCAAAAGGTTGACGATAAACCTTTGCTGTTCAGTTGTAATATTATCAATTTCAAAAATACAATTGTTTTCAAGAAGTGCATTTTCATGACCAATTGAACAATCAAAAACATTACCCAAGGTTCCGTAGAGCATACCGCCAAGTCTGTTTAACACCGACTCCCTGTAGTGAGTTGTTCTACTGTTTGGTGGATGTTTCAAGGACAGTATTTTTGTATAAAAATCTCTTAAAGACGGATAAGTTCTATGTTGAGTATATAAGTTGTATAATGGATTTAAATGTTCGAGTATATAGTTTTTTGAACCGTCGAAAACGTTATTGGCTTGACAAAAAATATCTGCGAAGAGATTACAGTAATCACTTATTGGAATACCACATGGATTTAAAGGATTGAATTTAATGGTGTCATCAAAATTTATTACGAGGGTGTTATTATTCTGAGAGATTAAATTCCTCAAGTCTTTATTCTTTGCAATTAGCACAATCTTATGTCCCTGCATCATTGCCTCTGCGAAGATTAATTTTAATAATGTTGATTTCCCTGTCCCTGTCTGACCGGCGATTAACACATGACAATCATAAGGAAACATGCCGATCAATTGATTGTTTTCAGCGAATGCGAATCGTATTGGTCCGTCAACGCTTTCATCAGGCTTTGCAAACGGACTTGAAAACATCTGAGATATTGTAATCGCTGTTTTAAGTTGCTCGTATTTATGTGAAGCATCTCTCTTCATGTGCGCTGTTTTTAGTGTTCTTGCCGTTTGGGCATTGAATATCCCTGCGTCTTTAAGACCTGCCAATAATTCGAGTGACGACACTATTTTTTGAAGATTATTTTTCATATTAACCTCAAAATAAACCTTCTGCTAGGATTCTATGCCTCTTACAGCAGTAATATTTATTTTCTGTAAATTTTGAAGGAATGCCACATTCTGAGCAGCAGATTAAACCACAAGTGCATCTGGAATGATTGTTTTTATGAACGATTTCACCACAGCCCATACATTCTGCAAACTCACTCATGGAGCTTCCGTCTATCATAGTATAGTAATATTCCTTGTCTATTTCTTCTGTTATACCCTGTGAATTCATTCTACAACCTTCAATTTTTTCATAAAGAGCGACTTCATTTCCCTGGCTATCGATTAAATACTTGCCAGACGTTTTGATTTCAGATGGATTTAAGATTGATCCTATTAATGCCTGTTCTAATGATTGCTCTGGATTTATTCCGATGTTTTGTGGTTTATTAATATTTATCCCATCGTCTTGTTGAGGCTTTAAAATGTGTTGCAGAGCGAGGTTTATGTATTCTTCATCAGTCATGGTGATCATTCCTCCTTGAAACTGAATTTATTTTCTACCTCTTTCCAAAACCATTTTCTGAACTTGGATGAGTAGGAGTAAAACAACAGGAGAAAGAATATGAGTAAGCCGACAAATACTCTTAATAGCTCTATAATAAAATCAAATGTTGTTGCTGGCATTATGGTTGCCTCGATTACGGTTATCTGATTTCTGTTTCGTGTATATAAAATACTTTGTTAAGTCAGTATGTAAATACCAACACTATCTCTGAAATGTGATAAAGTGATTGTGATAAATATCTTATATACAAGAAGTTGTTGAGTTGAGACACATTGATGTTTTATCCCAATAGTATCTAAAAACAAAGATTTAAATATCTTTTTTACAGTGTTGAATAATGGGAGATGAAAATAGACAGGTAATATTTTGTCAGGGAGATAAGAAAGAATTAGAGGAAATTACAGGGGAAGAATATGTTTTTATTGGACCATGTAAAAATCAAACAATAGACACTAGTTATAGAAAATCTAAAGATTTCATTTCTACATTTGGAGGAATATGGTGTTATGTCCCTCCAGAAGAAAGAATGAAAACCAATATTACAAGGAAATTAAAGAGGGAATTATTTAATAGGGCTGTTAGTTTAGATGCTGATGCAGTGATACACTATACTACTAAGATTTTTCAAAATAACGAGGGAGTATATGAAGGATTCGTTCGGGGAACTTTCCTAAAACAAAAAAAATAAGTAAACTAATTTTCGATTTTTAAGAAAGATGGATGTAAACGAAAACGATAATGTCCTGACCATCCGTATTTATTGCCATTTTCAATAAAATCTTCTTCTGGTATATGTAAATCTAAAGTTTCTCTAATTTTTTTATTTAAACGATTAATTGCTTTAATAATCTCTGTGTTATCTATGACCTCATTGGTTTTGTTTTTTGGCTCAGTTTTTTCTCCTTTTATAATTCGACTATACCATTTTGAAACTGAATTTCTGAAAGTGTCATAAGAAATCCATCCGACTTGATCCGGATCAATTTCATCAATGCTTTCCCAATCTTTTTTTGATTTTTTTCCCATTGTAACACAAAGGTCACTTTCAATAGATGAGATTTTAAGTTGTTTTTCGTTAATGAAAAGTAATCCTTTACGTTTTAAACCCGGTTTAATTGTAACAAGATAATCAGTAATAAAGTCGGTATATTGGGAGTGTAAGCCTTTTTCAGTAATTTGAATTGATGGTAAGCTAAGTAAATTAATTTTTTGTTTTATTAATTCAATATTATCAAACATATCTTTCATAATATTATGTTCAACTTTTTTTAAATTGCTTGTTTTATAAAGATTTTCAGTTCTAAAAGATTCCTCTTCATGCAATTTATTATAAAGAGAAATCTGAGAAGACATGCTCATTATTTTATTATCAGAGAGAATTGTTCCAATAAGGTAATTCATAAACTTAGTAAAAACAATATATTTATTATCTTTTGCCTTATGAAAAGACTTTATTGCATGAGTAGTATTATTAGAAGCCCAGTATTTCATTCCTAATGCCCAATAATATTTGTCTTTTGAATTATCACATAAAGCTAATAAATCAGTTGCTTTATTATATTGCTCTAATAATAAAAATGCGTATCCATAACAATAATTTTTACTAAATACTTTAGGATAGTAATCTCCCATGTACTGGTAGACAATAGACAATTCTTCAAGAAAAATAATTTTTTCAAATGCGCGAGCTAAAAATGCAATCCCCATAAATGGCTCTAAAAAAAACCATGTTATTTTATATATTTCATTAATTACATTAAAACTTCTTGCTTTAGGGTTTCTAATTAAAAATTTTTCAATAGCTTGGGTAAAATTTGTTATTGGATATCCTATAAAATATGATATAGCAAGATGTATATATGTATTTGGATCGTAATCATTAAAATGTACAAATTTGCATTTATTTGACTCATAATCTTCAATCAAATCTTTTGAACTATAAAGAAAGTGTAAACTGCCTTTGATATTTTTTAAAAAAATATATCTATCGCGTTTTTCAGTGCCATTTTCTTGAACTTTTCTAACAGTTACTAAACAGTATTCTTCAAACATTCTAGAATTTTGGTAATCTATTTTCTCTTTTTCGCCTAAATATTGTTTGATATTAGAATTTGTTTTTTGGGGTAAGGGATATCTTTCAAATAAATCATTGTAATTGAGACCATAATTAAGTGATTCAGGAGTATTTTTCTCATACATTTGAAAAAACCTTAATTTATACTTTATTAAATATTGGACTTTCATAATTTTAAATACATATTACATAAGAATAGTATTATGCGAATTCAGCCCAATCTTTACATAGCAATTTTGCTTGTTCGAGAACAGTATCTGTTGCTTTTTGTTGTTTGTCTGGTGGATAACCATATTTTCTTAAAATCTTTTTAACCAGTACTCGTAATTTTGCTTGAACATTTTCTCTCAAAGTCCAATCAATTGTCACGTTTTTTCTTACTGTTTCCACAAGCTGTCTGGCAATAGTCATGAGTAATTCATCTCCCATTATTTCTTTTACTCCCTCATGATCTATTAGAGCATCATAAAATGCACTAATTATCTATCTTTTGACGACTGGCTGCTCGATACTGTTCTGGAGATTCGGTTACGAGGTTTATTTCATACCTGCGCCGATCAAGGACTTCAAGGAATCCCATCACATGCAAATCTTCAACCGTTACAGTTCCATTTGTATCATTGACTTCTACTCCTGTTCGGTTACACAGATCCAACAGAGCATTCTTATCTATATTTTCAGTCTCGCGTTGCGATTTTATAGAGGCTAAATAACGCGCAGCCCTTGAATGTGTGGATGCATAGCTTTCGATTCCAGCAAAATCAACAAACGATAGATTTGGTCTGATCGCATTTATGTTTTGCTGTACAGATGCAAGCACTGCATCACGTAACTCTCCAACGAATTCAAATCCACTTGGCCTCAGAATATGTATCTTTGTTGAATCGATCAAAAGATCAAAATCGTTGTCTAGTTTGAAAACGTTGTCTTCGATGATTTTCATTGCATCAGTGGAGAATCGTATTAACCGTTTTTTCAGTACACCTTTGAATTGGCTTGCTCTTCGAATTGCTGTTAAGTGACGTCCTTGTGAATCTGTAAAGAGAGCAAAGTAACTGTAAATAAATGAAGGTTCATCAAGGGCTGTATTATTTATCTCAAGATTTGATGCTCCATGTACATCCCGGAATGTTTGTGCTAAATTATCATCAAGAGGTAAGAAAACATGCTCAAAACTTGAATATTTTTCTGAAGGATCATATCGATCTGGATTAATGGTAATGTCCTTCATAGAATTCCAAGTAGCTACCGCCATATCTTGTAGCGCATCTTGGACATCTCCATCAACCGAAATACAACAATATGCCTGGCCTTCAGCATCCTCATATCCAACTCCAAATTCAGTAGTTATGACAGTATCTAAGTCGAAATTGAGCATTATTCTCCTCCCTCAAAATATACTGTATTACTTAGCCTGTATACAGTCAGCTTATCACCTGGTGAGAGGGTCACACGCCGGGTAATAACGACATTGCTTGCTTTACCACTATAACGGTTATTATCCTTCGGGGCATAAACCGTAAAAACTCGATACCCCAAAGCTGCGAAAAATAGGTTCATATAATGCAAATTGAGATGCCAGAACAGAAATATGATGAATGCAAGAGCGGTAAATACCGCCCCAAGATCACGCCATGTGCCAAGATTTGCTGTGTAAAAAGGTAAAAGCATCGCAAACAAATAGACCAGTAAATGTTCTCGGTGATCCTCTGCAATACCAACTGATATTTCGCGAACCTCTCGGAGTTTTCGTGCAGTTCTAATTCGCCAACACAGAAATAGAATTGGAATAATAATCAATAATGCACAAAAAGAAACAAAATAACAATCCGGAATTAAGTTGTTTCCGCGAATCGCCCAGATAATGAATAAAGGGGATATGCTACTCAATACCATAAATAATCGAGCGGTTTTCATGCCTTCGTGATGTCTTTTATTAAGCATCGTTGGTTATCTCCAATCAGTATTTACCTTTACATGGTAGGCCAGCAGATAAGGTATCATACCTTTTCTATGGACATAAGTTTGGAGAGGTAGGCCTCTTCAAAGCAATCGATATCCTCAGGATCTGACAATCTTTCAGGATCATTTTTCTATTCATTATATATTTCTATAAAAGCATCAGAGATATATTTCAAAAAAATAAGTCCCAGTACCACATGCTTGTATTCTGCTGCATCCATGTTATTTCGCAGTTTATCTGCTACTTGCCAGAGTTTTTGTTCAAATCCAAGATTCGCACTACTTGATTTCATTGATTCAGCTCCCATTATATTTTGCAGCATTTATAGGCTTTTAAGATTATTTAATTTAAAGCAGTATGATAATTTAATGTTATTAGATGATAACTGTATAATTAAACAATAATAAATTTGATTTATCAAGCATATAAATATCACTTCTTTAAAAATATATTTGCTATTAAGAATATTATTTAATATAAATACCATAATTAAAAAAAGATTTTATTTTGATTAAGAATGTATAAGACATAATAACATAAACAAAGGAGGAGTTGTTTTGGCACAAAAAAAATATGATTTAATCCGAGAAAATAACTTAGAGAAAATGGTAGAAACTTTAAAAGCCCTTGCTCATCCTACTCGTCTGCAGATAGTTAATATTCTCATGAATGGTGAGTGTTCTGTTGGGAATATTGTGAAAACTTTAGGAACAAAACAATCAATGACTTCTCAGCAATTGAGTATTTTAAAATCCAGAAGAGTGCTTAAATCTCGCAGAAATGGTAATGTTGTTTTTTATTTTATTGAAAACGAGGGTATTAAGAAAATAATGCCTATCATTATGAAGGAAATTTAGGTATTAAAATGAAAGATGTATTTGTTTGTCATGCCAGTGAAGATAAAGAAGAAATTGTTAGGCCATTGGCGGATGCTTTTGAAAAAGCTAACATTTCATATTGGTTTGATGAAGCTGTAATAAAATGGGGAGATAGTATTACTCAGAAAGTAAATGAAGGATTGAAAATATCTAGATATGTAATTGTTGTATTAAGTAAATCATTTATTCAAAAACCATGGCCTGAAAAAGAACTTAATGCTGCTTTAAATATTGAAATTTTATCAGGAGAAGTTAAGGTTTTACCTTTACTTGTTGGTTCTGAGAGTGTTATAAAAGAAATTATAACTCAATATCCTCTTTTAAATGATAAGAGGTATCTGCCTTGGGATGGAGATATCAATGAAATTGTAAAAGCATTATTATCTCGTCTTGGTAGAAAAAATAGTATAGTGAAATTAAAAAGCGAAAAAACTACTAATTTAAATAATGATATCAAAATTCATATTCCCAAAATAAAGAAAAAATTCACACAACGTGATAAAGATATGTTTCTGAGAGAATCTTATAATTTTATAAAACAGTATTTTCAATATGCTTTAGCTGAATTTGAAAAAAGTTATGATGAAGTACAAACAGAATTTGAAGAGATCAATAAGTTAAAATTTATAAGTACAATATATATTCAAGGTGAAATATCAAATCAATGTAAGATTTGGGTGGGGGGATTTGGGGCTAATAATTCTATTTTATATATGGATGGTCGAATTGGAATAGATGATGATAATTCATACAATGATTTTCTATCTATTGCTGAAAGTAATCAAGGATTAGGATTTGAAATATCTAAATTGTGGATCGGAAGTGGCAAATATTCTGATACTGATTTTATTAATCAAGAACAAGCTGCTGAATATCTATGGCTTAGATTCACAGATAGAA
Source organism: Candidatus Latescibacterota bacterium (assembly GCA_018656855.1). Taxonomy (GTDB): domain Bacteria; phylum Latescibacterota; class Latescibacteria; order Latescibacterales; family Latescibacteraceae; genus JABHYP01. The sequence continues at coordinate 13,373 of JABHYP010000390.1, forward strand.
TCAATTCATATAAGTAAGTTATTTAATGCCAATATAGTTTTGATAGTATTTTGCTAAATTCTGTTGCCACTTCCTTGAATCTTTCATAAGAACCTTTGAAAAGTCCTGCTTTTATTGGTTGCCAAGACTCACCATAAGATTCTGCTTCAGCTAATAATTGATGAAATGGATCTGAATCCCCAACTCTTGAAAATTTATAACCAAAGCGTCCAATAGGTCCCAAACCACGATCATATTCTTTACTGTATTGTTCTGCATGTTCAAGTGCAAGAAAAACTTCAAATCTATCAAAATAATACTCATAGTCTGTACTTATAAAAAGTAAATCATCAAATATTGGTTTAAAAAAAGAATAAAGATATTCATTTTGAGGAACGTTCTTTTCTTCATATCCAGATAGTTTTTTAAAACTGTCTCGAAGATTAGTGAGTGAATTTGATAAACTAAGGATCAATGTTTTTGACCTGTGAGAGTATTCAGGATCGACAACATTTGTTTGCATCAAAACTCTTAAATTATCATACTTATTTGATGCTACAGCAGCAATTCCACCAGAGTAAAATAAAAGAATAACTGGATACCAATTTAAAGGTGTAGAATTTGAGGTATTCTTAATTTGAGCGACTAAATGCTTAAAAGGTAGAGAAAGAGTGTTCTGGTGTTTTTCAATACCCCAATAGGCGAGAAGAGTTTCAATCGTACAAAGATTATTTGTAGTTATTTTATATTTATCTAAACACTCAATCAATTCTTCTTTTGAAAAATTCTTTGTATAGAAAAATCTTCTGCTGTAGTTTGAGATAAAAATTTTCGTGTTTCATCTGCTACAAGATCATACATTTTAATTTGATGTTTTTCTTCACATAATAACTCTTTTATTTTTTCAGCTTCTACCATTTTTTAATCCCTCTTTATATAAATGCATATCAAGTTCATAGTATGTCTGTTAATCACTAATCAAAAGTAATATTACTAAAATATAGTGGATATTAAATAATAATATTCAATATGATTTGTCAAATGTTATTTAATATCAGCTTTATGATAAGAATTCTACACTTTTACGTCTTCGAAATGATTATTGCCGGTGAGAAATAACATATTGTTATATTGAGCAGAAATATAGCCAATACAGTCTGCATATGATAATTTTGATTTTTTGTTTTTAAATTAAAAAAATTTAGCTTTTTATGTAAAAAGCCCGATGCCTGCATTCTGCTGGCATCTCCTCAAAAACCCGAAATAGCTCTGAGGGGAAAATTCACCTTTAATCGAGGATGCTCGCTGACTTCGCCTCACTCTGATTTTCAGGCAAAAAAAATAAACAGGAGCCCTACCTGTCCCATTTTAATTTTTTTGGTTTTCTACAAAAACTGCATCGGGTTGACATCGCTCTTTCTCCTTCAGTAATTATCTGAATATGGCCCTTTTGATTAAAGTTTGAGTTCACATGAAGTAAGGTTATGCCTTATTGAATGGATTGAGCTATGTCAATTGGGCCGTTTAATTAAATTATAGGAGGTTAAAAAAATGCAATTACATGAAATACATCAACAGTTTGAAAAAATATTACGAGAGCTGAGAAATATTCAAGGTTTACCTGAAGAATCTGCAGTACAGGTAGCACAGGTAATTTTGCAGGAAGCTGGCAAAGATAGACGTGGTGAGTTAGCAAATAATGCAAAATCGAGTAGTAATGGATATTACAGCAGCAGTCAAAGTTGTGAGAATGGAAGTAATCAGTCTGCAACAGAAAAACAGAAGAACTCTTTGACGATGTTTGGGATTGAATACAGCGATGACATAACAAAAGTAGAAGCATCAAAATTGCTTGATAAAGCTTTTGAAAAGTTGGACAGTAGAAAAAAGGTTGGCCGAAAGGCCCCTTTTCTATTAGATAAAGTTACTCCAGAAATGTTTAAGCGATTACATAATAACGGTATATTGGAAGATGAAATAAAAGTTGTTGAAGAAGAAGTGAATGAGATTTACGGTGAGGATATGGAGGAATATCTTGTCTCTTATCCGTTTCCTATGTCTGGGTTTTGAAGAATAAACGGGTTACCTTTGATGAGAGAAGTGGTAATGTGAAAGAGGTTGTTTTTAGATATATTTGCTCGGATAGAACGATTACAATGCTGTGCCGGTTAACATAGTTGAAACCGGTGAAAGCTGTCTTTCGGTGGTTATCTTCAGTGAGATCCATTACACATATCCCTACATATTCGACTTTTTCGCAGGAAAAAATCTTGTTTCAATTGTACGAAAATCATAAATTGTACTTATTGAATGAATAATTTGGGATTATTAACTCTCATGATTTTGATATGGGGAATATCGGTTGATATGGGGACTTCTTTCTAAAAGGAGTAATATCGATGTTTAAGCATCATTATGTAATAATCCTCCTCGTTGTTGCCGCAGTCTTTTTTGGCTGTAGTTCCACCCCGAGGATTGATACCACAAAAATTCCCGATGCTATCCGTGCCGGACAGATAAGCGATATGAAATTCGGCATGTTCATCTGCTGGTCTTTCAGCACATTTTCCGGACAGGAATGGACACGCGGCGTCGATGATGTCAACTTTTTCAGGGCGACTGGGTGCGATACTGACCAGTGGTGTGAAACGGCCAGGGCTTCCGGTATGAATTATATTCTTTTCCTGACGAAACACCATGACGGTTTCTGCCTGTGGGACACTGCCACAACTGATTTCAAGGTCACTAACAGTCCGTTGGGGATCGATGTCCTCGAAAAACTTAGAAAATCCTGCGATAAATATGGCATCAAGCTCGCGCTATATTTCTCAGAAGGAGACTGGACATGGATCAAAGAGGAATTGCCTGATAATCCGATGGATACTTCTATCGAGAATTGGCGGCTTCCCGTCTGGAAAACCGGGCAGAACGCAGAGCTAAAAAAGACTCAGCTTGAGGAATTATGCACAAAATATGGGCTGATAGAGTTTTTCTGGATCGACCATGCTCAAAGCGATGGCGGGCTCAATCACATGGCGACAGAGGAATGGGTTCATCGTTTCCAGCCAAATTGTTTTATGGGATTCAACCACGGTGAGCCGGCGGGCCGTCTTTGTCTCCGTGAAATGGGACGCCCCGGCCCCATAGGCGATCCAAGCACTTCAGTTTACAATAAGGATGCCGAGCAGTCGTATAAGGGCTACTTGGCGGCCGAATTTACCTATCCGATACTTCCAAAACATGAGGGCGGCGCCATGTGGTTTTACTCGTTGCCGAAACATGATAATCTTTGTCATCCGGTTGAGAAAATTTACAATGATTACTGTGGTGCTGTTGAATATGGAAACATTTTTTCTGTTAATATCGGGCCTGATTATTCCGGGAAAATCCGCGATATCGATGTAAAAACGCTTAAGCAGGTTGGTAAGATGATTGCGAGTAAAGAAAGCGGTCAATAACTCTATCTACAAAAAAAACTCTGGCTGAATAAGGCCGGGGGGGCATGCTAAAATTTTTTGAAGACTCGCCAGGCGGAAATCAAATGTAGCCTATTCCCTGAATTTGTATCATGCCACGCACTGTTTCGATACAGTGGCCATGTTCGCCAAGTTTTTTCCTCAATCCTACAATCTGGACATCGATAGAACTCGCAGTAACCAGATAATCACTAAATCAGAGGTCATATTTTTTGCTATCGCTTCTCAAAGTAATACATTGACAACGTCACATTTCTCCCATACGTTCCAGGCTAAAAAACATGCCTTCAAACGGAGATAAATTCATGCATAATCACTACAAAGGAATCCTGCTAGTTCTCCTTTTCTGTCTGCTTCTTCTTGCCCCGTCATCTTCATGGTGCGCGGACAGTGTCAAGCTCGTGATCATCGGAGATTCGACGGTCCAGACATATGGAGCAGACAGGGATGTACGCGGCTGGGGACAGTATTTC
>JABHYP010000391.1 GCA_018656855.1 Candidatus Latescibacterota bacterium
ACAGTCCCATACGCTCGAACTGCATATTTTCCGCGGTTCTCTTCCTGAACTTAAAGCTATCTGCTCTGCCCTGTTTGGAAAGGATATGACGAAGGCTGTTTACTTTTAAATCTGGAAAAGTATTCTTGTTCCTGTTATGGGAAAACTGCTACGTTATATAATAATTGATTTTGGTTGATTCCAATAATAAGCGCCTGATAAAAAATGGGGAAACGTTTCCTGACAACCCGGAGGTTCAGGACAGTACAATTATTCCCATTTACAGAAATTCTTTCCAAAATGAGGAATAATATTCTTTTCACTACACACAACAATATTTTTCTGTCAGCGTCCTCTTATTTTCATAACAAACCATAATATTCTTATAAATAATATAATAGGCTAATTCGCTGTTGGAAATAATACCGGTTTTTATTTTTGGCATGAGAGTTGCATTTCTAAAATGCGAAAAATAATTAAGTATTTTCATATTCAGACGAGAAAGAATTTCAGAGAAACTCAGGGGAAATCATGAATATTATTTTGATTGACGATGATAAACAGAATGTTGACCTTTTGGGCTTTACAGTTGAAAGACTGGGCTTTTCATATAAAAAGTTCACCAACCCGGAATGTGCTGTCGAGGCATATGTTTCAGGTGATTTTGATTTGGTTGTTACTGATTACGAGATGCCGGGGATGAATGGTTTGGATGTAATTAAAGCGGTCAGGGCCCATAATCCGCTTGCAATAGTTATCATGGTCTCAGGTAATGTCAGTTTAAATTTATTACAGGAAAAGATATGTAATCTGCCGAATTTATTTTTTTCTAAACCTATTGATATTAAACTATTTATTGATACGTTATATGGTTACGAAAATCAGATAAAGAGAAACGCTGTACGTAAAGAAACTCCGCAGAATTTTGCTGTTACTTGAAGTGTTTAATCCTTCAACTCATCTCCTTAAAGGCGTCCTTTTAGGGCGCCTTTTTAATGTATTTTTGGGAACCTGCCGTAACAACTGGAAGATAATTATAAAGAAGCAATGCAAAAAGAATCGTATAGAGAGCCTTTATCGACATTTTATCAGCGCCAGGCGCAGAACTTTTACGTCAATAATAAATCCGTGCCGTTAAGGGCTTTATTATATACTTCAATATAAATATCCGACACCGATGTAAATGGCCATATTAACTTCTTCAGATGTAGCCGCATCCAGGGCAAAAATAAAATTTTCATTCCATCCGATGTGGATTCCGCCGCCCTGTGTCAGATGAAAATCAGTGAATGAGATATGTTCGTCTTTTTTCCAGACCCTGCCGAAATCAGAGAAGCAGTTCAAAGAGAAGTAAAAGTTTTGTTTCATCATCCGAAAATCGAAAAGCCTCCATCGTAATTCAAGATTCCCGAAAAGTTTTGTTGGTCCGAACAGGCGGTTTTTAAGTAAACCCCGAACGCTTTTTGCCCCTCCGACTCCCTCTTCAATCTTGTATGAGCTTTCAAAAAACGCCATTTCATAAAACGGTATGTCCCCCCAGTTTTTCTCAAAAATAACCCGTTCCGCGAAAACTACATTTTTCATCAGTTTAAAATAATGGCGGTTTGTGAATGTAAGACGCGTATAGTCGTAATTGCTTCCGATTGCTTTGCCGGACAACTCTAAAATTACGTCGGTCCAATCCCCTTTACCGGGCGAGGGCTCAAAATCACGTGTATCATAAATGATACCTACCTTCAGATAATTAGTGAATCCGCCGTTTCTCCCGGTAACATCTTTATTCGTTCGCAGCAGCGTGATACCATTATGCAACTCAATGTCGGTATTTGAGATTCCGAATCCCGCAAGAGTTTTAAATGAGCCAATAAAACGTTGATAATTTATCCATAATGTTGAGCGGTTTCGCCTGAACCTGTAATAGTTTTTATTGATAAAATTGACGGGATTGTCACTATCGGTAAACTCTTCATGATATTCAGTATCGTTGCCGATGCCATAATATTCAGAGTAATTATTTTTATGGTATCTCAGTTCGAAAATGAGCCGTTGATTTTTGTTGAGAAAATACGGTGAATCGAAAAAAACAATAAAACGTCTCTGACCACCGGTTGTATGAAGAATATCTGTCTCGACAGTATAAAAGTAAGGACTGTATCCGCCGTCACCATGATTGAACAGGGATAGGCGCGCTCCATATCCATAACCATCATCGGAATTATAATTGAGATTGGGGATACCGGCGAGTTTGAAACCTTTTTTTTGAGATATTTCCTCTTCAACATCCTGAGCGGAAACTGTCGAAGAGTTCAAAATCAATACTATAAGTGCAATTAAAAAGGTCATAACGCCTGCAACTTTATTAAATACATTATGATGTATTGGGCATATCATTCCTGCGAAATCTTGATGATAAACTCATAATTATCAAATTATCACATTTTAGCAAGCCAAAAAGCAGGTCACCCTAAACTGAATTTCCAATATAAAGACTTATAACTGTTTATCCACTATTGTAAAAGCCTGAAGTGTAAAAAAATATTTGGGACTTGGCTCCTGTTTTTACTTTTTCTTTTGACTTTGAACAATAATTTTCATATAATAGCAGACTCAAATTTTTATTAAATTTAAAATTTCTAATGTGGGCCCGTAGCTCAGCCTGGTAGAGCACCGGCCTTTTAAGCCGAGGGCCGAAGGTTCAAATCCTTCCGGGCTCACCACTTGATAATAAAGGACTTAGTTATTATAATTGAGTCCTTTTTTGCTTTCATATTGCTTAATCCCCCACACTATTCCCCATAAACTATTTGAATTTCAGTGTTAATCAGAGTAAATTGGGGATAATGCTTATTTCCATTATACACATCTCTCCTGCCCCATCTAACAACCCTTTTATTTTCTGAAAAGTTTTAGTGGTACCCTGATACCTTTTAAGAAAATAGCTCGTGAATCGCTTCGCCGGTCGAGGAAGAAATTATTTATGACCTATTCTGCCGTACAGGTGTAGCTGGTGGAAGATGGTGATGATATAATCC
>JABHYP010000392.1 GCA_018656855.1 Candidatus Latescibacterota bacterium
CGGAAATCCGCATGTTTCGGGAGAGTTGCCTTGCCACGATCGGACAGGTCGGCAATCTCGATCACAGCAATGAGAACTGGGGCAAAGCCGGCAAGTCAAGGTGGAAGGGCAAGCGCCCTAAAGTCCGTGGTGTTGCGATGAATCCAATTGATCACCCGCACGGAGGTGGAGAAGGCCGCAGTTCCGGCGGACGCCATCCGGTGACACCCTGGGGAGTTCCGACAAAAGGTTACAAGACACGCAAAAAGAATAAAGAATCAAATAAAGTTATTGTAAAACGCAGATAACATTGTGGTGGAGGAGATAATATGGCGCGGTCGGTAAAAAAAGGGCCGTTTGTTGATGATCACCTGGTCAACAAAATCAGGGAAATGAACAGAAAAGGTGAGAAAAGGGTCATTCAGACCTGGTCAAGACGTTCAACCATAACGCCTGAATTTCTTAACCATACAGTAGCTGTTCACAACGGTAATAAGTTTATACCTGTCTACATAACTGAAAATATGGTTGGGCATAAGCTTGGCGAATTTGCCCCCACCCGCACCTATCGCGGTCATGGCGGCAGGCATATTGAGCGTGCAGTAAAATTTAAATAGCCCGGTAATGTGGGGATTTAAAAGGATATAAAAAATGATGCAGGCTGTTGCGAAAGCAAAATATTTAAGAGGTTCCGCCCGTAAAATGCGTCAGGTTATGAATCTTGTGCGGGGCAGGAAAGTCGAGGAAGCGCTGAATATTCTTCGTTTTACACACAAAAAAAATGCGCCGATACTTGAAAAAGTTGTGCGCTGTGCAGTAGCGAATGTACAGAATATATACGGCGACAAACTGAAAGATCCGAATTCACTTTCAATCATTGAAGCCAGGTGCGATGAAGGCCCAATGATCAAGCGGATCAGGCCGCGAGCTATGGGCAGAGCATTCAGGATTCGCAAAAGAACCTGTCATATAGAAATTATTGTTGCCGCTGAAGAGTAATTAAGGAGGTTTTAATTTGGGACAGAAAACTCATCCTACCGGATTCAGGCTAGGAATTTCCAAGACATGGACTTCACGATGGTTCAGTGAAAAGAATTTCTCGGATAACCTTGCTGAAGATATCGAATTAAGGCGTTATATAATAAAGCGCCTAACCCGTGCCGGTGTGTCAAAAGTTGAGATTGAAAGAAGAACTTCTAATGAGATTTCAGTGAATATTCACACTGCACGTCCCGGAATTGTTATCGGGCGCAAGGGTTCTGAGGTTGATAAACTGCGGGATGAGTTGAAACTCCTCACTAAAAAGGATATTTACATAAATATCATTGAAATAAAGCATCCGGAACTCGAAGCAAAACTTGTGGCGGAAGGTGTTGCTCGCCAGCTTGAACAACGTGTCAATCATCGACGCGCCATGAAAAAAGCCGTGACTTCAACTATGCGGCTTGGTGCAGAAGGAATACGTATTGCATGTGCGGGTAGACTTGGCGGTTCTGAAATGGCGAGAAGAGAGCGATACCTTATCGGGAGAGTTCCTCTTCATACACTCAGGGCTGACATAGATTACGCCACGGCGATTTCGTATACAACCTATGGTGTGATAGGGATCAAAGTGTGGATTTCCAAGGGCGAGGTTCTGGACACTTCAAAAATATCAAAATAGAGATTTCGAAACCAGTTACAATTGGAAATTAGCAGATAATAAGGATTATATAATATGTTAATGCCGAAAAGAGTTAAGCATCGCAAGGAACACCGCGGGAGAATGAGAGGCATTGCCTATCGCGGCGGAAAAATTTCCTTCGGTGAATTTGGAATTATTGCTTTGGAACCCGGATGGATAACCGACCGGCAGATAGAAGCGGCTCGTGTTGCCATCACCAGGCATGTAAAGAGAGCGGGGAAGGTTTGGATACGCATTTTCCCGGCAAAACCGATTACTGCCAAGCCCGCCGAAACACGAATGGGCAAGGGTAAGGGAGCTCCGGATCACTGGGTGTGCCCTGTTAAGCCCGGCCGGGTTTTATTTGAACTTGAAGGCACTGAGGAAGAAATTGCCAAGGAAGCTATGCGGCTTGCCGGACACAAGCTTCCGATAAAAACAAAGTTTGTTGTACGGAAAGAATATGGAGAATAGTTAATGAAACCGCATGAGATTCGGATGAAAACGCTGGAAGATATAAAAAATGATCTTCTTGCAGCAGAAGAGAACTTAAGGACTGTTCGGTTTCAACTGGTAACTGCCCAGCTTGAAAATTCCTCGCTTCTTACAAGGGCAAAGCAGGATGTTGCCAGATTAATGACTATTATTAGAGAACAGGAACTTGGAATTCGTAAGCTTGGTGAACCGGTCATGGTAGCAGAAGGGGAGGATAAATAATGACGGCAGAGAGAAAACGCCGGAAAATCCGTGCGGGCAGGGTAATGAGCGACCTCTGTGACAAGACCATCACGGTGAATGTTGAGCGTACTGTTCGCCATCCCCTTTATGGTCGTGTAGTAAGAAAAAGAAAGAACTATGTTGCTCATGATGAGCAAAACCAGGCACATATCGGCGATCTTGTTGAAATTGCCGAGACAAGACCGCTTTCGAAAACAAAACACTGGCGTCTCACGCGGGTCATTGAACAAGCTAAATAACAGGATAGTCAAATGATACAGGAATATACTTTACTCAATGTGGCGGACAATTCAGGGGCGAAAAAGGTTATGTGTTTTCGTGTCCTCGGGGGCACTCGACGGAGATATGCATCTATTGGAGATATAGTTGTATGTTCGGTCAAGGATGCCACGCCGAACGGGCAATTGAAAAAAGGAGATGTAACCAAAGCTGTTATAGTGAGAACAAAAAAGTCTCTGAGAAGGAAAGACGGTTCCTATATCAAATTTGACGATAATGCCGCAGTGATTATTGATGAACAAAAGGAACCGCTGGGAACTCGTATTTTCGGCCCTGTTGCACGGGAGTTGCGTGAAAAACAGTTCATGAAAATTATATCGCTTGCGAGTGAAGTGCTTTAAATATCGGATTTCAGATATTGAATATAGAATCTGGAATATAGAATCTGGAATTATTTAATCCGGAATTTTGAAATGAGAAATATTATCAAGGGTGACCGTGTTATTGTAATAAGCGGTGAAGACCGCGGAAAAGAAGGTGTCGTCCTCAAGATTGATGCGGCAAAAAACCGTGCAATTGTCGAAGGCATCAATTTTGTCAAACATCACCAAAAACCCACACAGAAAAGCCCCCAGGGCGGTATTGCGGAAAAAGAAGCGCCGGTGAATTTGTCAAATTTAATGGCTATATGCGGCAAGTGTAATGCCGGTGTGAAAACTAAAACCGTTATTCTTCAGGATGGCGGGAGTATGAGAGCATGCAAACGGTGTGGTGAAATAATCACCAGCCGAACATGATAGAAGAGGTTAACGATAATGGCGCCAAGACTTAAAGAAAAGTATAAAAATGAAATTGCACCGGCTCTGATGAAAGAGTTCGGCTTTAAAAATCCGATGCAAATTCCGAGTCTGGAAAAGATCGTTGTCAATATTGGTGTAGGAGAAGCCGTTCAGGAAATGAAGCTTCTTGAAAACGCTGTTGGGGATCTTGGAATCATTACAGGGCAAAAGCCGATCATAAAAAGAGCAAGAAAATCAATTTCAAATTTCAAGCTCAGAGAAGGGATGCCTGTTGGCTGTATGGTTACTTTACGAGGTAGCCGGATGTACGAATTTCTCGACAGGCTTTTAAACTTTGCAATTCCTCGAATCAGGGACTTCAGGGGTGTGCCCGGGCGTTCATTCGACGGTCACGGGAATTACACACTCGGTATTAAGGAACAGATAATTTTCCCTGAGATCGATTTTGACAAGATCGACAAAACCCGGGGAATGGATATAACCATAGTGATGAAAACAAATAAGGATGAAGAAGCAAAAGCCCTGTTAAGAGCCTTTGGTATGCCATTCAGGGATTAAGAAAACATTTGTTGACGCGTAACGAATAACCGGTGAATATAAATGAAAACAGAATTCAGGAGTCAGAAGCAAGAATCCGAAATAAAAGATATTACTTGCTGTCAAGTAGTAATTAATCGAAGTATCCTGATTTCCAACTTCTGTTTTCTATATTCTTTATAAATAACATACGTTGTTATTTATGATGTAGCAATATATAATTATGCATTGAAAATATTAAATCGTAAAACGTCAGAAGGAGCAGCTTCTGTGGCAAAAAAAGCACTGATTGTTAAACAAAAGCGAAAACCGAAATTTCAAACACGTAGTTACAACAGGTGTTTCCGATGCGGGAGACCAAGGGGGTATATGAGGAAATTCGGTATTTGCAGAATTTGTTTTCGTGAGCTTGCACTAAAAGGGGAAATCCCTGGTGTGACAAAAGCCAGTTGGTAATATATACACTTAATTCATGAGGAGCGATTACATGGGTATGACTGACCCTATCGCTGATATGTTAACAAGGATACGTAACGGAGCCAAAGCTGGAAAGAAGTGGGTTAATATTCCCTCTTCGAAATTGAGAAAAGAAGTGGCTCGAATCCTTGCTGAAGAACATTTCATTAAAAATTATCAGTACGTTGAGTATGACACGCAGGATGAAATTCGTGTATTTCTCAGATATGATTCTGATGAAAAACCAATTATACGTGGAATAAAACGGATTTCGAAACCTGGATTGAGAATGTACTCGCGCGCCGATAATTTACCAAGAGTTCTCAATGGGCTTGGCATAGCAATAATTTCAACATCAAGCGGGGTTATGACAGACCGTGAAGCCAGAGTAAAAGGTGTCGGTGGTGAAGTCATTTGCTATGTCTGGTAATGAGTAGGGGAGATAATCGTGTCACGAGTTGGTAAAAAACTGATAAATATCCCTGTTGGAGTTAAGGCAAGTGTTGACAATAATGTTTTTACTGCCAGTAGCTCCAAGGGAGAGTTGAAAGTGCCCTTTTCGGAAAAGATAACCGTAGGTGTTGATGGTTCGACAATAACTATCAAACCAACTGTTGAAGAGAAGAATATAAGCGCTTTATGGGGTCTCACGAGATCTATTATCCAGAATGCCGTAACAGGTGTGGATAAGGGTTGGGAAAAAGTTCTCGAAATATACGGTGTTGGATATCGTGCACTACTTAATAATAACGATATTGACCTCCAGGTGGGACAGTCACATCCTGTCCTGATATCTCCTCCACAGGGTATAAAGTTTGAAGCGGCGCAGGAGATTGTCGAAGGAAATAACGTTCAGGTGATAAAGGTGCATGGTATCGATAAACAGCTTGTGGGAGATGTTGCCGCAAAAATTCGTTCCGTAAAGCCACCTGAGCCTTATAAAGGCAAGGGTATAAGGTATCGCGGCGAATATGTTCGAAGAAAAGCCGGAAAAGCAACCGGATAATATAGTTAAACTTACGGTTTGTGATTTTAGAGTTTAATTATTCGGTCATTCGCAAATCGTGAATTGTAATCCGAAAATTGTAAATGAGAGATTTTATAAAGCAATGAAACATGCCAAGAAAGAAAAAATGACAGGTCGTGAAAGAAGAGCGAAACGTATACGGAGAAAAGTATTCGGTACCGCTCAGAGGCCGAGACTTTCGGTTTTCAGGAGCCTTAAAAACATTTACGCGCAGTTGATTGATGATGAAAAAGGCGTATCAATTCTGGGAATATCCTCTCTGGCCTCTGAAATTAAGGGACAGAAATTCGAAGGCGGAAGGATTTCCGTGGCAAATGCCGTAGGAATCGCAGTAGCAGAAAAAGCAAAAGAAAAAGGTATAAAAAATATAGTTTTTGATAGAAGCGGCTACAAGTATCATGGTCGTATCAGGGCATTAGCTGAAGGTACGCGAAAAGGTGGATTGAACTTTTAATAAAGGAGAAATGAAGGCTTGAATAAAGTCAGAGCTGAAGAAAGTGAGCTTCAGGAGAACGTGATCTTTATCAACAGGGTTGCCAAAGTTGTAAAAGGCGGGCGGAATTTTTCTTTCAGCGCTCTTGTGTCAGTCGGTAACGGTAAAGGGAAAGTTGGTATTGGTATGGGGAAAGCCTCTGAAGTTTCCGAGGCTATACGCAAGGGAAATGAAATCGCCCGGAAAAGTATGGTTGTCATTCCTGTTGAGAACGGCACAATTCCTCATCCCATCAAGTCAAAGTATGGCGCAGCGAAGGTGCTTTTGAAGCCTGCAGCTCCGGGAACAGGTATCATTGCCGGAGGAGCTATGCGCGCCGTGCTTGAACCTGCGGGTATCACCAATATTCTTGCAAAATCTCTCGGGTCTTCCAACCCTAACAATGTAGTCAAGGCTACCATTAAGGGTTTGATGGAGTTGAGAGATGTACACAAGGTTGCAAAAATACGTGGTTTGCCGGTCAGCAATATCAGGTAATACAGATTGCGGTTTACTGTTTGCGATAATATTTTTGTAGGGTGGTCATAAGCCTTTGTATATATTGGTATATATAATTAATGCTAAATAATCGAGTAATACTATGAATAAACTGAAGATACAGCAAGTTCGCTCTGCTATCGGCAGAAAAAAAGATCAGAGAAAAACGCTTGTCGCTTTGGGAATTACGAGGATGAGTCAGTCTGTTGAACATACCGATACACCGCAGATAAGAGGTATGATTAAAAAGATTGCCCATCTGTTGAAAGTAACCACAGTAAATGAATAACATTATTTATTAAACTATATGAGGGATGAAGTGAAACTGAACGAGTTAAAAATCCCCGAGAAAGCCAAGTCAAAATCAACAAAACGGCTTGGAAGGGGAAGTGCTACCGGTCAGGGTTGTACGGCCGGTAGAGGACATAAAGGCCAGAACTCCCGTTCCGGTGGAGGTGTCAGGCGCGGATTCGAAGGCGGACAGATGCCGATTATCAGGAGACTACCCAAAAGAGGTTTCTTCAATAAGTTTAGAACCTGTTATGAAATTGTTAATCTCTCGGACATCGCGGACAAGAGTCTAAAAGGGGAAATTACACTGGAAGTTCTCCTGTCAAACGGTCTTGTGAGAAAATCCGATTCAAGGGTAAAGATATTAGGTGATGGTAAAATTTCAGAGGCTTTAAATATAAAGGCTCATGCTTTCAGTAGGTCAGCGAGAGAAAAGATTGAAAGCGCTGGCGGAACAGCCGAGGTAGTGTAACGTGTTAAGTTCATTTGGCAGTATAGCGAAAATACCTGATCTCAGAAAGAGAATCATATTTGTTCTTCTAATGTGCATTGTGTACAGGCTCGGAAGCAAGATTCCGGTTCCTGGAATTAATGCTCAGGCACTAATGACTTATATGGCAGGAATGGGCAATACACTTCTGGGAATGTATGACATGTTTGTCGGCGGCGCATTCACAAGAATGACCATTTTTGCACTGGGAATCATGCCGTATATTTCCGCTTCGATTATTATCCAGCTTCTCGGTTCTGTTGTTCCGTTCTTCCAGCGGCTCTCGAAAGAAGGTGAAGAAGGCCGGAGAAAAATTACACAGTATACACGTTATGGTACAGTCGTGCTTGCTGCAGCACAGTCTTTCGGTATTGCAAAATGGCTGGAAAGCCAAGGGGAAATGGGTGGTACTTCGATAGTGGTTAATCCCGGCGTTGGGTTTATTATTATAACCATGATAACGATTGTTGCGGGCACCGTTTTTCTCATGTGGCTCGGTGAGCAGATGACCGAACACGGTATAGGAAACGGTATATCACTCATCATCTTTCTCGGTATTATTGCCCGGCTTCCTTTTGCCATACGCTCCGAATTCCGCGAATTTACGTCGGGAACACGATCTATAATAACTGAAGTTGTACTTATTGTATTGATGGTTGCTATTGTCGGCGCCGTTGTTCTTATAACCCAGGGACAAAGAAGGATTCGTGTTCAGTATCCCAAAAAAGTTATCGGTCGCAAGATTTACGGCGGCCAGTCAACGTATATTCCCTTGAGAGTCAACACGGCTGGTGTTATTCCCATAATTTTCGCCCAGGCTATCATGTTTGTACCTAATACGATAGCCACCCTTGTACCTTGGGATTTCTTCCAGTTTGCCAAACATTATTTTGAAATGACTCATCCGTTATACTGGTTTTTCTATGGCCTGCTAATAGTGTTTTTTGCATATTTTTATACTGCAATGGTATTCAACCCGGTTGATCTTGCAGATAACCTGAAGAAATACGGCGCGGTGATTCCTCAAAAACCACCGGGAAAAAAGACGGCTGAACATATTGATAAGATTTTAACCCGAATTACACTTCCGGGTTCGATTTTCCTGGCGCTTGTTGCAATAATGCCTTTTTTCATAGTAAGATTTGCCGGAGTAAATTACCAATTCGCATCGTTCTTCGGTGGAACCGGACTACTTATTGTTGTTGGAGTTGCACTTGACACGCTCCAACAGATAGAGGCGAAGATGGTGGAACGTCACTATGAGGGGCTTCTCAAAGGCGGGAAATTAAGGGGACGCAGGTAAATATCTGCTGCAATTGTCAGTTTTCGACAGCTTATACAAAAATGAGTGTTTAAAGCTTACACAGGCAGTTTAATCGTAAGGCAAGAAATATGAGATTAATTCTTCTTGGCGGTCCGGGTGCCGGAAAAGGTACACAGGCCGCAAAACTGAAAGAGCATTATGGCATACCTCACATATCCACAGGTGAGGTTCTCAGGGAGGCTCGTGCTGCCGGTACAGAACTCGGCAAAAAAGCTGCCGAATATATGGATGCCGGAAAGCTTCTCCCGGATAATATCATTCTTGGTATCGTTTCCGATAAAATGGATATGCCGGATATGAAAAACGGATTTCTTTTCGATGGTTTTCCACGGACGATTCCTCAGGCAAAGGGGCTTGACAAGATTCTCCAGGAGAAAGGACAAGCGCTTGACTCTGTTGTTTCTATTGATGTTAATGACGGAATAGTGATAGACCGGCTTCTTAAGAGATCCGAAATAGAAGGCCGGGCCGATGATAACCGTGAGACAATTGAAAACCGGCTTAAAGTATATTACGAGCAGACGGAGCCGCTAAAAGACTATTATAAAGGGTGTGGGCTTTTAAAATCAATTGATGGTGTTGGCACCGTCGATGAGATTTTCGAGAGAATAAAGGCTGTTTTAAGCTGATGATTCATATCCGTTCAGAATATGAAATTGAAAAGATTCGCTCGGCTTGTCGGTTGGCAAGTCATACGATGGAAAATGTTAGAGATGTGATAAAACCAGGCATTACAACATTGAGCATCTCTGAAAAAGCGAAAGATTTCATCGAATCAAACGGAGGAGAAGCGGCTTTCCTCGGATATAATGGATTCCCGGGCGCTATCTGTGTTTCTGTAAATGAAGAGGTTGTTCACGGTATCCCCGGCACTCGAATACTTGAAGAAGGTGATGTTGTGAAGATTGATCTTGGAACATATTTAGGCGGATTCTACGGGGATATGGCCAGGACCTATCCTGTCGGGAAAATTTCCGAGGAGACGGCTCAGCTTATGGTTGCTACGGAACAGTCCCTATATGAAGGCATCAAGCAGGCTGTTTCTGAAAATCATACAGGTGATATTGGTTATGCTGTTCAACATTTTATTGAACATCGGAATTACAGTGTTGTTCGTATGCTTGTTGGACATGGTATCGGCCGTAATCTTCATGAAGAACCGCAAGTTCCGAATTTCGGCAAGCCTGGAACGGGTTCGCTTCTTAAAAATGGTATAGCGCTTGCAATTGAACCGATGGTAAATGCAGGCACTCATAAGGTTAATACATTAAGTGACGAGTGGACGGTTGTGACAGATGACGGGAAATTATCAACTCATTTCGAAAATACATGCATTGTTCGTGATGGAACTCCCGAAATTTTAACGCTTATGGAGGGAGAAGAAATATGGCAAAAGAAGATTCAATAGCCGCAGAAGGTATTGTTATTGAGTCTTTGCCCAATGCGATGTTCAAGGTGAAACTGGAGAACGATCATGTTATACTTGCTCATATCTCCGGTAAGATGAGGATGCATTTTATCAAGATTTTACCGGGTGACAGGGTCACGGTTGAAATTTCAGTGTATGATCTTTCAAAAGGAAGAATTACATACAGGCATAAGTAAATAATAAATACCATAACATAAATTTTATAGCATGAAGGTGGTGTGAAGAGATGCGAGTGAGGGCATCTGTAAAAAAGCGATGTAATAGATGTAAGATTTTGAAGCGTAAAGGAGTGTTACGTGTCATTTGTATCAACCCGCGGCATAAGCAGCGACAGGGATAGCTACGGTGTGTCACTTTACTAATGACTTAAGAAATTGTAAATATAAAATCCAGAATCGTAGATTAAGTGATGGAGGATTGAGAATTGGCGAGAATTGCAGGAGTTGACCTTCCGAGAGAAAAGAGAACTGAAGTCGCGCTTACACGTATTTTTGGTATCGGGCCTTCGTTGGCGAAGGAAATCTGCAAAAAGGCCAATATCCCCGAAGATTTGCGCGTGAATAATTTAACCGAAGAAAATATTGCGCTCTTACGTAATGTAATTGAGGGAAACTATAAGATTGAGGGTGAACTCCGCAGCGAAGTTGTAATGAATATTAAGAGACTTATGGATATAGGTTCTTATCGCGGGCTGAGACATCGCCGCGGCCTTCCTGCACGAGGCCAGCGTACAAAAACAAACGCCCGAACGAGAAAAGGCCCCAAACGCACAATGGCCAAGAAAAAGAAGTAAGTTATAAATAGTACGTGAATTACAGTTCACTAGTAACGATTTAACAAATAATTAAAATTTAAATA
>JABHYP010000393.1 GCA_018656855.1 Candidatus Latescibacterota bacterium
AATAATTACTATGAAAAACCCTATCCGATGCCGTTGTCGCACGGCAGTTCCACGTGGCCATGGGACGGGTACATCAACTGGTACGATGAAAAGACACCGCCAAAACGCCAGTATACCTGGCATACCGACCGGCCGAGGGACATGTGGCCAGACCTGAATAAAGTTCATGTGGATGCCACACAGGGTTTCGGGAATGACCGGCTTTTCCTGCGTTTCGAGACCTATACGCCAAATTTCAGCCATTTTGAGGTAAATCACAACGGCCGCGGCTGGGAAGAGTTGGAAACGGACCACTGGACATGGTTTCTCGGTTCGGGAAGGAACACTCTCAGTGTGCGGACGGTTAACAAGCTCGGCGCAAAGGGGAAACTGTCAATCGTCGTCCTCAACCATGCCGATGCTCCACTTGGCGAATATATTGAAGATTAACTATATAAAGACAGGAGTAGGGAGCCAAAAGCCGGAATAAAAAATGTTTGCTATTATCATACGTAAACATTAGATTACTTCAACTTCTAAACCGAAATATTAACAAAATATCTGAACCGGGATTAAAAGAATTATCATGATTGAAATTCGGAGTGATATTCCATGATTCTTTACCGAATTCCCGCGAAGCGGCAAAAATAATTCCGATGAACCTGAACAAAATGCGGTTACAATACATTACACAACATTTTTATAAGGAAATACATCATGAAAGTAAAAATAATTGCAGGACCGTTTGCTCTTATTACTGTACTGGTAATGATAGTTGTCTTTACAGTGGTGAATCAGCCAGATTCGAAGACGAATGTCACCGTCAATAGCCAGCCGAGTCTCGGTGATGTATCCGGCTATTCTTCATGCTCTGCCCGAAAAGGTGATACTTCAGATTGCAGCGCTCATGCCGACTGCGATAAAAATTGCACCGGAACAACCGAATGTTCCTGTGGAGGAAAATGCGAGAAACATAAGGTGCAGGCTTACAGTCTCGGAGATGTTACAACATACAAGGGTGGTTGCGCGGGGAAAGCCGAACAACAATGTCTTCAGGCGAAAAGCGAATAATACTAAACTTGTTTTTTCAGCTTTTGTTTGTGCTCCAGGAAAGCCAGAATGTGAAAAATGTCCGTTTAGAAAAAAGGATTCAATGAAAGTTTAGAAATTAGAATCTTATCTGTGTTTATACATGTTCATCCGTGGTTAATAATTCAGTACTTTGTTTAATGCTACTCCTTTTCCCTCCGGTTCAGCCACGCCGATATGCCTGCAAAAACAATTAGTCCCAGCGCATCCATGACAAAATCAACGATATCGCATTTCCGCCCCGGGACATAAAGCTGATGAATCTCATCCAGCGCCGCATAGGGTATGCCGATACAGAGAGCCAGAAGATACGGACTTGAAAACGGCTCAGGGAAACGTAATGCCCTGTACAGAAGCATTCCGAACAGACCGAATTCAATGGTATGTACTATTTTATCGAAAGAATAAAAAGGGAGATCGGGAAGCTCATACCCTGGTATTGACGACATTATGAAAATTAGGACAGCATATCCAAGCGCCGGGGCACGATATGCAAGAAAAGGATTCTTTTTTTCAAATGCCGTGAACAAGACGCACCTTACCCGAGCCGGATTCAACACGGCCTATTTCAAACACCTTTTCACCTGATTGGCGAAGGGATTCTGCGATACCCGCTGCCTCCCGGGTGTCAACGAAAAGCACCATGCCGATTCCCATGTTGAAAGTCCGGTAAAGCTCGTTTTCACTGAGTTTTCCCATATCGGCAAGAAAACTAAAAAGAGGCGGAATTTCCCACGAATCAAGGTTCAGGACAGCATCAAGATGCCCCGGAAGAGAGCGGTTAACGTTACCTGGGAATCCGCCGCCAGTGATATGAGCCATGGCATGTAGTCTTTTATGTTTCAGAAGGGGCAACATAGAAGGTACATAGGAGCGGTGCACGGCAAGAAGAACATCTGCCGCAGACTGCCCCGTTCCGGGTATGATATCGTCAGGGGAAAGACCTGCCGTCCGAAAAACGAGTTTTCTGGCAAGTGAGTAACCGTTTGTATGCAGGCCGG
>JABHYP010000394.1 GCA_018656855.1 Candidatus Latescibacterota bacterium
GAGCAAAGGAAATTTTCAATGCCGGGCATGTGAATGTTCAGCCTCATTCCGGTTCGCAGGCCAATATGGCTGCATACTTTGCCGCATTGAAACCGGGCGCACGGGTACTGGCCATGGACCGTGCTCACGGAGGACATCTTACCCACGGCAGCAAGGTTAATTTTTCCGGTCTCCTGTTTGAGATTGTTTCTTACGGAGTGAAGCGTGATGATTGCACGATTGATTATGACGACATTGTCAGAAAAGCTCGTGAAAGCAAGCCCGAATTGATTATCGCAGGCGCTTCATCCTATCCGCGCATAATTGATTTTGCGAGGTTCAAAGAGATTGCAGATGAGGTTGGCGCAAAACTCATGGTGGATGCCGCTCATATTGCCGGTCTGATTGCGGGAGGCTCTCACCCGAGCCCTGTTCCTTATGCTGACATCGTAACCATGACTACCCATAAGACGCTTCGCGGCCCCAGGGGCGGTATGATATTATCAACTCAGGAACTGGCAAAGCCTATAGACAAGCAGATATTTCCCGGCACGCAGGGCGGTCCTCTCATGCATATCATCGCTGCAAAAGCTGTCGCTTTCGGAGAGGTTCTTAAACCTGAATTCAAAGACTATACAAAACGGATAATCGCCAATTCCAGAGCTCTTGCTGTGGAGCTTCAGTCTCACGGTTACAAACTTATTTCCGGTGGAACGGATAACCATTTGATACTGATTGACCTCACAAAAACGGGCATTACCGGAAAAAGGGCGGAAGATACTCTCGGTAAGGCAGGAATAACAGTTAATAAAAACAGTATTCCGTTTGATACACAGAATCCAACTGTTTCCAGCGGTATACGTATCGGCACACCGGCAGTCACAACTCGTGGGATGGGTGTTGACGAGATGAGCACAATTGCATCCCTGATACATAAGTCTTTTAAGAATATTGATGATGACGGCGCACTTCAGCTTATTCGCGAGGAATCGTACGAATTTGCACGATCATTTCCTATGTTTAAATGGTAAGTTTAATATGAAGCTTGTCAGATATATTAAAACACTGTGTATTGAAAAGAATAATTTTAACTACCATACATGATGAGGTATCCGTTATGAGATGTCCGTTTTGCGGATCTGACACAGATAAAGTAGTTGACTCAAGATCTTCCAAAAACGGTCAGTCTATCAGAAGACGCCGTGAATGTCTGGAATGCAATCAGCGTTTCACCACCTATGAGTACATTGAGGATGTATCGCTGATTGTCATAAAAAGCGACGGAAGCCGTGAACCGTTCAGTCGTAAGAAGCTTCTGGTCGGGATGACTATTTCGTGCGCAAAGCGCCCGATATCCAGCGACAGACTCGATGAAATTGCCGATGAGATCAAGCAGAAGCTCGAATCCCGGGGTGAACGTGAAGTTTCCTCTCACGATATCGGTGAACTTATCATGGAACATCTTAAAAAGCTTGATGATGTGGCCTATGTGCGGTTTGCATCAGTGTACAGAAAATTCAGCGACACGACTGAATTTCTTGAGGAATTGAAGAATATTCAAAAATGATAGATCTGAATTGTGATTTGACGTTTAACCCGAATTATTCACAAAAAGTTATTTGATATGATCGCTGAAAATGTAAAAACCGTTTTAGCTGAAATACATGATACTGCTCTGAGAAGCGGCCGGGACCCGTCGGAGATAACCTTGGTAGCAGTGACGAAAATCCGTACCGCGGATGAAATAGAACAGGCAATTCAGGCGGGCATAACACATCTCGGCGAGAACAGGGTGCAGGAAGCGAACTCCAAAATTCCGTCCGTGAAGAGTGACGCAGTGTGGCATCTTGTGGGACACTTACAATCGAACAAGGTGAAAAAAGCTGCGATGCTTTTTAACTGGATTGATTCGGTCGATTCCGAAAAAATCGCAGATCTGCTCTCATTACAGGCTGTTGAATCGGAAAAAACACTCGATGTTCTTATCCAGGTGGGTATTTCCGATGAATCATCAAAGTCCGGTGTTTCTCCAGATGAACTGAAAAAACTTGTGTTATATACTGAGAATAAAAAAGGACTTACCGTAAGAGGGCTGATGACCATCGGTTCTTTCGGAGTATCAAAGGATGTTACAAGAAATGAGTTTGCACGGATGAAAGCATTATTCGAGGATTTGCAAACTGACAGCGAGGTTAGATCACGTCTGGATGTTCTCTCGATGGGGATGTCAGATGATTATCTTATCGCGATTGAAGAAGGTTCGACAATGGTCAGAATCGGAACAGCCATTTTCGGCCAGAGGAGTTAAAAGTGTAGTGGTTGCTAAAGAATTAATCGGAAGATTCTGTGAAATTTTTGGTTTTATTTTTCGCATCTGTGCGGCTTTTATAGCGTTTCTTTTGATTCTCAGAGCTATTGTCACAAGGTTGCAGCAGTATACTTCAATTATTAACTGTAATTCTCTTTTTAAATATACAGATGTATTTGTGAGGCCGATCAGCAAGCTGCTGCCTAAAGGCATTTGCAATAGCAGAGTGGATTATTCGCCGCTGATTTCTGCGATTATTCTCCTTTTTCTGGGTTTTGGAATTCAGGCTTTTTTCCAGATTATTGCAGGCGAAATCCTGGCATACTGACCTGAAATATATTAATAATTTTCAAAGCATTGCATATACAGCGGTGTAATAACTCTTCATTCGAGTACTTCAAATCTGGAATATGAAATCTGGAATATGAAATATAGAATATAGAATATGGAATCATAATTAATCCGGGGAGGTAAAAAGTGAACATTTCACCGCTTGATATCCGCAAACATGAGTTTAAAAAATCTCTCAGGGGATATGATACAGATGAAGTCACAATGTTTCTTGAGATGGTCTCTATTGAATCGGAAAATCTTATCCGCGACAATTCCGTACTTAAGGAGAAAGTGGCGAATACTGATACGCAGTTAAAGAAATACCATGATATCGAAAGCACTTTACGAGAGACTCTTCTTTCCGCACAGAGGGCACGCGAAGAAACTATACTGGCATCAAAAAAACAGGCGGAAGTGATTATCCGGGAAGCGGAAGTTAAAGCCGCGTCTGTTATAGAAGAAGGACGGAGTGAATTATCGCGCCTGAGAAATTCTTTTGCAGAATTGAAAATTCAAAAGGAAAGCTATCTGATAAAAATTAAAGCGATAATCAACGCACAGTTGGAAATGCTGGAAAAAATGTCATTTCCCGAAGAAGAGAAAGTAGATAAAAATAAAGTTCCCGTGGCCGGTAAGGAAGAAAAAGGCTCATTTTCAGAGGATCAGAAATCGGAAAATCAGCCTGAAGTCCGGGGACAGGAAGAAACTGATGTAAATGATTTATTAGATTCGGATGAGACCGTGGTCGAGGATAAAAAAAATATAATGTGATCAGCATATGAACGAAAAAATAAAACCGGCAGTTCAGGATGAAAATTGGCATACGTATTACTCCGAATGCATCGAAAGATGAAATCTCCGGGAAGACAGATGATGGCAAAATCAGGGTAAAAGTTCAATCTCCTCCTGTCGATGGAGCGGCGAACAAAAGGCTTATTGTATTTATAGCAAAAACCGTAAGGGTTTCAAAATCAAAGGTACGTATTGTCCACGGTAATAAATCGAGAAATAAAATTCTTGAGATTGACGGGGATGAAAAAGAAATCATGAATCGCCTGGAAAGGAAAAAATGAATAGGATCACTGAAGCCATGAACAGGGCCAGAGATTATATCCGGTCAAAAACGAACAGGGCTCCCGGAGTGGGTATAGTTCTCGGAACCGGCCTCGGGGGACTTGCGAATGAGATCGATATCGAGACAGTGATCCCGTACAGTGAGATACCGGGATTTGTAACATCCACTGTGGAATTTCATGAGGGAAAGCTGATTATCGGTGAGCTTTCTGGCAGAGATATTGTGGCCATGCAGGGGCGCTTTCACTATTATGAAGGTTACTCCATGCAGGAGATTACATTTCCCATCAGGGTCATGAAAGCGCTCGGTGCGTCAATACTCATAATATCCAATGCCGCCGGGGGAATGAATCCTGATTTTAACAGGGAAGACCTTGTGCTGATAAACGACCATATTAATCTTCTCGGAAATAATCCACTCATCGGAATCAATGAAAAAAAACTCGGACCCTTTTTTCCCGACATGAGCAAGCCGTATTCTCTCAGGCTAATGAAACTGGCGAAGGAAGTCGCACAGGAAAGAAATATAAGCTTGCGAGAAGGAGTTTATGTTGCTGTCTCCGGCCCATCGCTCGAGACAGCGGCGGAATACCGTTTTCTCAGGATAATCGGGGCTGATATGGTAGGTATGTCGACTGTGCCGGAGAATATTGTTGCCGTTCAGATGGGAATGGAGGTGCTTGGTATAACGATTATATCAGATACATGCGATCCTGATAATCTAATGCCGGTTGACATAAAGGAAATTATTGCTGCCTGCGAACAGGCAGAACCAAGATTAACAACTCTAATCAAAGATGTCTTGAAAAAAGAAAAATTGCTTGTGGAAAAATAAATATTATTGTATAATGTCACCTTGCGTTTTGCAGTTGTTTTTTCTCTTGTATTACCTGCCATTTTGCAGGTGGGTAGCTTTACCAACTGGGAGCTGTTTTGTTAAATGCACTTGTTCGCAGCTCTCGAAAGGACCATAAAAATGACCAAAAGAGAACTTAAACGCTTCAGGAATCTGATTAACAAGAAGAAAGAAGAACTTTTTGCAGAGCTCGGATATTTAAAGTCATCATCGATTAATGCAACATCAAAGGATCTGTCCGGGGATCTTTCATCCTATTCATTTCACATGGCGGACCAGGGTACTGACACCATGGACAGGGAAATGGCGTTTACCATTGCTTCACGTGAGGGCAGATATCTGCACCATCTTAATGAAGCTCTCGAACGCATCGATGCCGGGACTTATGGTAAATGCAGGAAGTGCAGTTCCGAGATTGGCAAATCCCGCCTCGAGGCAGTTCCGCATGCGACACAGTGCATCGAGTGTAAAAATGCTGAGGAAAAAAAGCACCGGGGAATGTAGTGCGAAACAAAGTATTATTTTGTCTCCTGTTTATTTTTACTGTCACAACTGACCAGGCCTCCAAGCTTGCCGTTGATTCCTTCTTTCATATTCATGATTCCCGGAACATTATCGGGAACTTTTTACGCCTAACATATATAAAAAATCCAGGCGCCGCATTCGGTATAAACTTCGGTAATCCGAAAGTTATGCTCGCTGTAACCATCCTGGTCACCGTTATGCTTCTCTATATGTTCCTATCAGGAAAACTGAATCCCGGTACGATGATTGGCAGAGCGTCCATGGTTATGATTCTGGGCGGGGCTGTTGGAAACTTGATAGACCGTATAAGAATGGGAGAAGTCATCGACTTTATTGACATGGGATTTGGCAGGTATCGGTGGCCTGTCTACAACCTTGCTGATGTGTATGTGACAGTTGGAGTGATTATTCTGATGATAACTCTTGTTTTTTTCTCAGAAAGTTCCAATGAAGTGGATAATTAGTTCTGACTATTCATAAATTTTACCGCAAATATTGATATAAGTTTTATCAATTTTATTTATTGTTTTATCTGTTTACTCTGCGTTCTCTGCGTTCTCTGCGGTTAAGAAATTTATTAATAATATCGGTTAATCTATTTTTTCTAACATTAAATGAGCGGATTGTGAACCGTGGATATAGTTTTCACCGCAGGCGAGGAAGACGAAGGAACCCGCCTCGATGTATTTCTTGCACATCATTCGGGACTGTCACGGTCGCAGATAAAAAAATATATCGATAACGGACATGCGTTTCTCGGTGAGAGCACCCCGTTGCGGCCATCCTATCATATTACCAGAGAAGATGTTATAAAGCTTATTATTCCAGCCGTTCAGGAGCCGGAATTCCTTCCCGAAAAAATCCCTCTCGATATTGTTTTTCAGGACGAGCATATCATAGTAATCAATAAACCTCATGGAATGGTTGTTCATCCGGGCCGCGGCAATGTTACCGGTACGCTGGCTTCAGCCCTGCTATACCATTGCAATACATTGTCAAAGGTGGGAGGCGCTCTTCGCCCAGGCATTGTCCACAGGCTGGATAAGGATACATCCGGGCTGATTGTAGCGGCTCTCAACGACGAGGTTCACCGTATACTTTCTCAGATGCTTCATGATCGTAATATGAAACGGATGTATACTTCGTTCGTATGGGGTCATCCAAATCCTGAATCAGGTACGATAGATGCCCCCATCGGCAGAAACCCTAAAAAGCCGGTTTGTAATACTGTTATTGAGAATGGAAAACCTGCAGTAACCCATTATGAAACGGTCGAACGCTATGACTTCCTTTCAAAACTCAATATCACACTTCAAACAGGACGCACTCATCAGATCAGGGTTCATTTGTCCGACATAGGACATCATGTATTCGGCGATACCTCTTATGGCGGTCGTGAAGAACGTCTCAAGGGATTCAGTCCTGATATCCGGCTTATTGCAAGGAGACTTCTGAAAGACCTC
>JABHYP010000395.1 GCA_018656855.1 Candidatus Latescibacterota bacterium
ATTATGTTATTCCTGACCACAAGCCTGTCGCCGAGCGGGTTGAAATATTCACGATAGGCTGTTTTTGGATCAGAGCCGTCCTTTAAAGGAACGAGGATTGTTCCCGATGGGTTTATCTGAAGCAGGCTCCAGAGGCAAACGTATGGCAGATCGACGCCGATGACATCGTCTGAAAGGTTGGTGAGCGAGTGTGTTTTCGCGATGCCCATATATGATACATCTGCCGGAATCTGACCGGCCCCGGACGGTGGATCGGTTAAAAGCGCGAGGCGACGGCTGAGTGTAAACCTGTAAACTTTCCCGATATTTGCCGGAAGTTCGACCTCAGCCTCAAATGTCACTTCATTATCACCCTGCGCAGTCTTTTTGAAAAGCGCCGGATCGAGAGTTTCGGGAACAAACCAGCTTTCGGGATTTTTATCAGCGTCAACAAAAAAAAGATCTTCGGGCGCAATCCAGGATCTGAGTCCGCCGGAATTCCAGAAATACGGCTTCTTCTGCCAGAACGTCCCATCCATAATGGTGGAATCCACCCACATCATATTTTCATCGTGAGCCCCGCCTATCGAGGCGCCGAGAACGCGGGCGCTAAACTCAGGCGTAATAATAATCTGCGGGCCATCGGAACTCCCGAGAATCACAGTCTCCGTATGTGTACCGAGCGCATTTAGAAGCGCCTGGTTGCTGTTCGCCGGAACAGACCTCGTTACTTCAGACCTCGGTTCCGGTTCGGGAGATTCAGAACAGGACACCAGACCAAAACATAAAAAAATCAAGAGCAGTTCACCTGTAACTTTAATAGAATCTTTAATAATCGCTGCAATCATTTTTTTCCTCCTATTTAAAATGGACTTAAAAAAAGATAACAATAAAACAAGGAAATTGAAAAATAATTCTCCGGAAAAATTCTTATTGCACCAATCCCCTCTCATATTTCTCTGAAAAACATTTTTATGTGCACTATGCAAGTGCACATAATTAATTATTTATATAATTGATAATACACATGTTACAAAAGAAAGGAAGCTTTTATCTTACTCTATTCAGTGGATGAAGGTTGTTACAATCTGGAATTTACAAATGATATTTATGAAACTTCAACAAATTTAATGTCATTCACTGACATTTATGTCTGGATGTATGCTATGGATGTGATTGAAGGAAATCATGTATGGATTGTTGGTGACAACGGGCAGATATTAAAGTACACGCGGGAAATGTCTTTTGTAAATGAATCAAATACTCATCCCTCATTGATTGAACTATTTCAAAACACACCCAACCCGTTTAATTCTTCAACTACTATTAGTTTTTATATACATAAAGGGGGGAATATTTCACTAAAAATATATGATATTACCGGTTTACTGGTTAAAACCATACTCTCAGAATATGTTAAAAGGGGTGAGTATAATATACAATGGAGTGCAGGAGAAATAATACCGAGTGGAGTTTATTTTTACGAATTGAAGATGAATAATATCAGTAAAACAAGAAAAATGCTTTTAATCAGGTAAAGGAGATTTTGAAATGAAATCATTAAAGTTTTTAAATGGTATAGTCGGCCCTTGTTCCTGATCTGACATCAGTGCCAAGCCATTCTTCATGGTCTTGTTGCAGTTTTTAAATGTCTTCGACTTTCACTAGTTTTCACTTTAATATTGTAATTTTTTTACATATAGTATGGGCTCCTGTTGAAAATCTGGAAATATATATACCAGATGAAACACGATTGCCCAAAAAATCTTTTCCATTCCAGTTTATTGTATGTTTACCATAAGACATAGCACCATCAACTAAATCAACTACTTTCTGTCCTAAAATATCATATATAGAAAGAGAAACAAAATTATTATGTGGTAAAAAATATTCAATAGTAGTATATGAATTAAAAGGATTGGGGAATATATTGAATGACAAATCTTTTGGATATTCTTTTTCTATTTTAGTAGAATTTGAATATTTTATTCCAACTAAACCTTTTGGTGTTCCTGCCCAAATATTGTTTTCATGATCTACTTCAATATCTGTAATTTCATTACTTGGCAGTCCATCATCAATTGTAAAATGGTTCCAAGTTTGACCATTAAATATTGTAATCCCATTTGAATAAGTTCCAATCCAAATATTGTTTGCTTCATCAACAGTAATGCAAGATACGTCGTTTCCATCTAATCCATCTGTTGAAGGATAGTTTGTCCAAATCTCCCCATTATATTTATATAATCCCTCTGAATGTGTACCAAACCATACACAATTCATATTGTCTACAACAACACAAGAAAATAAATATTTTCTAAATAATTCATGCCTGATTATTTCGACCTCATGATTCTCAATTTTCATAATCCCACCAAAACGAGAAATCCAGATTATGCCATTCAGATCCAGTACCATACCAGTAATATAAAAATCATCTTCATTATTCACTACTTCCCATTCATCTTCAATATTATATCTTCCTAATCCACGATAGTTTCCATACCAAACATCATTTTGATCAATTAATAGAACTGGAAGAGTTGAAATATCAGTATTAAGGCCAATAGGAAGATCAATTTGCTTATTATGTTTTTCAGATAACAAATAAAGACTTGCAGGACTAGCTACCCAAGATTCACCAATTTTACCACTTTCAACAGTATAATCAGCAATAGATAGTTCAATACTATCCCAATTGTTACCAGCAAATCTATAGAATTTTGAATTAGAAATAAATTCAATATCATTCAGTTTTGATATTGAAATTGACTGTATATGATCGCTAAGAATTGGTGAGTTGTCTTTATTAAATAGAGCAAAGACTTCTTGAGAAAACACTTCCGTAGAAAATATCGGTAGAATTAACAATAAAATGACTTGACTAATCATAATTTACCTCCTATAATATTGTTGCCACAACAATTGCATGTATATAACATCTATTGCAACTACACTACAACAATTATATTATGGTATAAGTTATGTATAATAATACATTATGTCAAACAAATTTTATGTAATTAATATCAAGAGCACCTCCTTAATAAAAAAATTGATGAACTACATGAAATAATCTCCGAGGAATTTTTCCATTTAATAATAAATCAAAAAAGAAAGGGCAATACAATGAAATCTACATTATTTCTTATTGTTTTCTGCTTATGCTCATCATTTGTTTTTGCAGATCAATTCGAAGATATGCCTCTTGAAATGATGATTGATAAATCAGAGTGCATTATATCCGGAAAAGTATTAGAGAAAATAGAAACAATTTTTTCTAACGGTGAACAATATGAGATTTCCTTAATAGGTGTAAATAGAATAATAATGTCAAATATTCAACTTCCTGAAAAAATAAAGGTTAGAGTATATAGAGGGAGTACACTTTATGATCAAATTGTAATGAATAATTTTCGTCCAAAGCTCTCAAACAAAGAAGAAGTGATACTATTTTTGCACAATTTTAATGGAAACAGTTATGAAGTATATAATGACTTCAGAGGAAAATTAGAAATAACTTCAGGTAAAATCGATGGTACACCTTTCACTATTAACGAATTTTGTGAATCGATTGAGGAGTACTCACTAAATAAAAAAATGCCATTGTCCGTAAATATGCCTGATATCACCTATCATTTCAGAAAGGAGCTTTACTCAACAGCAAAAACAGCCCACTTCGGTAAACATCTTAGTGGACAATTCAGTGGAGCAGTCCCGCCATCTCCCAATTATTCTCTTCCGATAAGTATAACTTTTATAGTAAACCCAGATAGTGCTTATAATTATGAAGGAGATAGCATCTCATTTGATGATATAGTTGATGCGGTTGACTTATGTTGTATAGAATGGAACAATGTGGATTTCACAAATATTCAATTAAGTGTAGATGATACGAACTCGACTAGTAATGATTCTGGATATGATGGAGAAAGTGTTATATGTTTTAGACATATGGCCTCCAATGCTGGAGGAACATGTAGTTATGCGAGATGGGAAAGTGGAACATTATGCATTGATATAAAAATGAATACAAGATATAGGTGGTCAGTTTCTAATACTTATCCATCAGAACCTCAAGATGGTTGGCCAGATTGGGGTTTTTATGGAGGACAGCTATATCAAGAGCACAAATGATGAAGACAGTATCCGGATGGACGGTTCCGGCGCTGTATTGGATTTGGATGGTGATTATGATCCACCACTGTGGGGGTATAATAATATATTAAAGATAGATGGCCAGTATGCTATTTATCAATATACTGACAATAATACATCGGTGAGCGCTAACGGCAACTGGTGGGGAGTTAATCCTCCAGCGGATTCTTTATTCAATAAATCGGGTAATATTGATTATGATCCCTATAGCACTTCGCTCAATGGAAGCGCTGGCGCCAAGATCGCAGTAATGCTTGCCAATCAACCGTTCAGTGAAGCAATCGACCGCGAAGAGATGGGAGATTGGGCTGGAGCGTTTGATATTTACCGGAACATCATCCAATTAGACGATGATGTTAGAAGCAAAGAGCGAGCGATCAAGTCAATGCTGCGCGTAATCGCCTGTTCAGACCGGGATTACACGGAGGTACGGAATATTATACAAAACGAACTAAAAACGGCTACATCCATCTACAGGGCGACGCTCGATTTCATTCTCTGCGAACTCAACGTTAAAGAGCAGAACAACGAAGAAGCAATTGCCGCTTTTTCCGCTAAGGTTCCGGAGTACCGGGATACTCCGATGGAACTCGAGATGCTATGCCGTATTGCTTATATCTACGGCGATATACTTGGTGACACTGCTAAGGCGGAAGAGTATGCCAATCTTGTGGAATCGAAAAATCCTAGCTGTTCATTTCTTATAGATGCCTACAAAGCTGCGGGTATGAAGTATAATCC
>JABHYP010000396.1 GCA_018656855.1 Candidatus Latescibacterota bacterium
AAATAAATCACGATTTGCATACGTTACCGTCCCTATTGGATATTCGCCCTGGACAAGCTTCTCTGGCGGCGGATAAAGCCCTGAATCATCTTGCAAAACACCACCAGGAAATGTCTTCGTGTACAATATTTGAAGCATCTGCTCAATATCACGTTTGCCGTCAGTATTCTCAATAGAGTAAGCTTGCCATAAACGGTCAATTTTTCGGCCCTGAATCGGACGTAACTTTTTACATACATCTTCAACAATCATTGAATTCCTCACCTGATAAGAGCTGTGTTCTTCTAATAATATTTTGGTGCTCGCCAAGCGATTGTATTAGATCAGAATACAGCCGTACCTTGTCACCCCATGAGCTCACAACTTCTTTGCGTTTCTCGGACTCTAGTCTCGTGATTTCATTGTTAAGATTGGTACGCTTGGCTTCAACCAGTTTATTACCAAAATCTGGAAATGCTTCAAGCTGACAGAGGTAACCGCCACATTTAACAATCTTATAATCAATATACTCGAGATTATCATTCATCAGGTTGGTCCGTGCATCGATCTGATGACGAAGAAGACGAGCGGTTGTACTGATGATTCTCGTTTTATCCTGCATGATCAGATCGGTCACATCAAGACCATACATTTTAGTATCATGAATAGCGGCCTCTAAAGAGTCAGAACAACTGGGCCAGTAATTATTTTGCGGGGATGATAATTGCGGTAGAGAATACTTTACTGAAGACTCGATTCTCGGCGGGTTGACAATATGGTCAGGGTATAGCGGATAATATGGATTTTGCATGGTATCACCAGAGTGTTGTTACTACATGGTGATACCTTGGAGTATTTAAATGTTTCGGTTTTGTACTCCTGGAGGCTGATAAAAAACTCCACATAATGTAATCTAACGCCGCGGCTCAGGCAGGCGGTTTATCTGCCTCGCCAGGAGCCAATTATTTGGTACTTTCTGGGTCAGTGTTCATCTCTCGGAGGGTCTTCTGTAGCTCGCGGGCCTGCTGTAAAATGCTAGGGACCGTTTTAGGGAAAGTTTCGCTGAGAACAAGTAACGCTGACAACAGCTTGTCAAACGCCTCCATTATTGCAGAATCTGTGAGTTCGCGACACTCCCCGTCAAGGGAGTTATCACCCGCCCAACCGCTGTATAACCATTTCGATCCTTCCGCCTCGTAACAGATATCTAAGTCGTACTCCTCAGCTCGGCCCAGCTCTTCCTTACCCAATGTGTAAAGGACCAAGCTAAGCAAGGGCCGGTCGCCCGAGTCGAATGTTTTGATACTGAAGGGATTCTGTACAGAAGAGTCATGGGTGGGTGTAGTCTCACAGATCGCCTTCATCGTCCCGTAGCCAATGTTCGAGAGTTCAAGGTTCAGAAGGTTCACAAAGTAGCGAATTGCCTGAGCCAAACCTTCTTCACGCTCACGTCTGTCGCTGTTTTGGTAAATTTGATGTGCAATATTAGAAAGTGAATCAGGTTTCAACTTCTTATCCTCACTTGTCAACTCGCGAATTGCGAGGTTGGTTATTTTCTCTGCACCCAGTTGCTTGGCTACGTACTCTATATCCTCAGGCAAGCCAGGAATCTTCGTTTTGTCGATTTGGATGGGCAGAAAAAGCCAATTTTTGCATCAGTAAATGGCCTTACGATAGCATCACTTAAATCTACAATAGGCCACGCCTTCTGAGCATAGTGCTTTGACAGCAGCAGCATGCAGTAGAGTGACTGGGTTGAATATACATCACTTAGCCACTGAACCAAGTCTCGACCAGATAGCTTTTTCTGCTGGTCTGCATCGTAGAAGACGCGAACACTTAACTGTATAATACACCTGCCTCTATGTGTTTAAATTATCATTTATATTATATAATGTCAAGAAATTAGAAATCAATATTGTGGTTCAATAAACAAATATATGATTTTCTTCTAACTTCAAAGCGTGATGTATTTAAAACTCAAAAATAATTACAACCTTGTATACTTTTCTTGGCCTTCGGTACTCTTCTTAATATAGCTAATTCATTAAGGGGGAAAACTCCATTTCCTTCTGAACATAAAACAATAAATATTAATGACAATAAATTCTCTTATTTTTTTTGCAGAAATATTTAAGTATTCTGATAATTTGTGCGCGACTTTTTCAATCGTTCCTGAGCTCGCTGAAACTTCTCAGCATTGATTAAAACTTTATGTCGGCCGTTTAATTCCGGATAAATGTAAAACTGGTTACTGAGAATATACCGGATATTTGAGGGAGCTTTATTGAATAAGCGGGCTATCTGCTTTACTGGTGTATTATCACAGTACCTGTCGAAAATCTCTTTCACGACTTTCATTTTCTGCTTTTCAACGTGAATCTCTTTTCCGCGAACCACATATCCGAAAGGCGGACGATTCATAAACCGCTTTTCAGCAAGAGCTAAGGCCCTACCTCTTTTTATCCTCCACTGCCGGAGATCATTCTCAAATTCAGAAAATATTACCCGAATCTTTTGGAAAGCTTTACCTGCAGGATCATTAGTCTGAGTTTCATTAACAAGAAGAAGTTTCACGCCTTTCATCGATAAATGAGTATCAATCCAACCATATTGAAGAGTATTACGAGATATTCGGTCCGTCTCCGTCGCTATAACATACTGAGGAAGCAGCTCATCAATTTTATCAATCATGGTCATCATGCCATCCCTCTCGGTCAGTTTAGTACCACTCATTGAATCACTAAAACGCTCGAGGATTTTAAAGCCGCGTTTCATTGAATATTTCTCTATCTCAGCAAATTGAGCCTCAAGCGAAAATCCTTTGGCCTGCTCTCCGGTTGAAACTCTTACATAGGCAAAAGCATTGGTCATTCTGATGCGCGCTCCTTGATCCTCAAAACAAGATCTCCACGTTCGATAAAAACCTCAAGAATATCTCCAGCCTCCAAACGTAAACAACGAGCGAGACCTCGAGGTAATGTGATCTTAAATTGACCATTGGATTTTTGAAGCTGAACACGTACTAGGTTGTCTCCAAGCCGCGGATTACGCGAAACATTCCTGGTGCCTAACCCTATTTTGAAATTATCATGATTTTCGGTCATAAAAAAGAGGATGTATAGACTTATATATAAAACTATCGATAAATATGGGGAAAAACAAGGGGGGGCTAAAAGTCTAACTTACTGCTACCCTGATCGTTAAGATTTGAAGCATGAAAAATCTAAAGCAAAAATATTTTATTCGGTTATGCTCTTTTTGTATTTTTAAAGTAAACTTTCTTTTATCTTTAGTTTCCCATATATTATAATTTTAATATTAAAATTCAAAAGCACTAATACTAGGAATGCTGTTTAACCATTTCAATTTGTCGTTTATACATATACTGAATAATTTTTGCCCTTTCTTTTTCATCTATCATAACAAACTCTATACCAAAAATTAATTTTTCTTTACTCTTTTGGATTATAACTAATGGAGTTGATATCAAATCACCATCAGGAAGAGTGAAATTCACAGCCAGGCATTTATTAATCGGAATATTTTCCTCAGAAAAAACCATCATTCTCACGCTATTAAGTTCAAGTATTTTTCCATTGAAAAGTTCATCTGAAGATTGAATAGAAGGGACCATGAGATTGATTGGAACAGGTTGTAGAGGAGCAACAGAAAAATATTTTTTAGAATGCAATATTTTAGCATCTTCCGTATAATGTACAGAAATCATGCCTCTTTTTTCATCAACATATATAATCTGTGTATCAAATTCAGAATATCTTTCAAGTTGACTATTCTTAAGACGTACACTTATACCAGGGCACAATTTCAACATTTCATCATTTGAAAATGGCGCTTCAATGGCAATCTGCTTCTTTTCTTTGAAATCCTTGCTATCAGTTTTACTGCTCTTGTATATAACTTTTATATTATCTGTAATTAATTCAACATTAAATTCCTGAGGAATTTTGTAATGATCCGCTTTGAGATTACGAGTTGCATTTATTTCTTTTACATCGGTTGCTGATGAACCGGAAAAAAGATTTCGATAAATTGAATTCCCTAAAGCCCAATTTTGCTTATTATATCGTTAGCGATAAAGCTCACTTCACCAGGATCAGTGTTATTCACCGGTAACCGTCGGTTTGAAAGTAACTGTCACCGTCTCGCTACCACCGCCCTTTACAGAAACTGATGACGGCGAAAC
>JABHYP010000397.1 GCA_018656855.1 Candidatus Latescibacterota bacterium
AACCACTGTCTTGCCAGTACCAAATCCGCCCGGAAGTATAGCGCTTCCTCCGAGAGCAAGAGGAAACAGTGTGTCAAAGATACGCTGGCCTGTTATCAGCGGAATTGTTGGATCAAGCTTTTGTCTGACAGGACGTTTTTCTTTAACCGGCCAGATGTGACTCAAACGAAGTTCGGTAGCGTCTGATAGGTGTCCAACAACATCTGTTACAGTGAAAGCGCCGCTCTTTATTTCTTCGAGTGTTCCGCTAACACCGGGAGGAACCATGATACGGTGAACGATTTCACCCGCTTCAGGAACCTCTCCTATGATGTCTCCCGGTTCAAGCTCCTTCCCTGCCCGGACTGTCGGAGTGAACTCCCATTTCCTGTCAGCATCGAGAGCGGGGGCCTCAATGCCGCGGTCGATGAATTTTCCGCTTATTCCCTCAAGAATGTCCAGAGGACGCTGGATACCATCGAATATACCGCCGAGAAGTCCCGGGCCGAGTGTCACCGACAGCGGTATGCCGCGGCTTATAACCTTCTCTCCAAGCATAAGGCCCGATGTATCCTCGTACACTTGGATGAACGCCCGATTTCCTTCAAGTCGTATCACTTCGCCAGTAAAACCTCGTTCGCCAACCTTTACTAAATCCAACATGCGAACATTCGGAATATTTTCCGCGATGACGGTCGGCCCCGAAACCTTTACGATATATCCTGTATCTTCTGCCATTTTCTAAATTCCAATTCCATATTCTAAATTAAAAAATTCAAGATAATAATTAGTCGGTGAGCATTTGCCCATTGTCACATTTCAAAATCATCATTGTATATTCGATATTGAATATTTATATCGATAATATTTTGTCGAAATTACTTCATAAAGCGCTTATTTTAATCCGTTTCCCCAGAAACCTTTATGCTGTATCCAACGGCGCGACGGATAATATTTTCGATAATCTCGTCTCGGCCGCGAACAAACTCCCATTTCGTGATAACCGGTATGCTTACGACCAGCGGAATAGTGCTTTCATCAACACGTTTCTGTAGTTTCGTTGATAAATCCGATGTAAATTTCTCATCAAGAAGGATAATGCCGTTTTGTCCATCGTCAATCTCAGCGCCAAGAATGTTGTGAGCTTCCGTGGCGCTCGACGATTCCCTTACATGAACACCAGCAAAAGTAAAACCTGTTCCCTGCCCCGCCTGCACAATGGCGGTTACCTTATACATAAATAAGTTCCTTTCGCATCTGGCCTGCGCCGGACCTGAAAGCTATACCGTTGATAAGCGTACGCAGGTTGGTCATCTCAACAAAAAGTCCCCATACATAACCGATGAAAACCCCGACACCGAAGGGATCGAACCTTCGATAGGAAAGAGCTTTCCGGATGAACACCTCCTCGAAAAAACGCTCCATTTCATGAAAAAATCCTGTTTCGGCGAAATAAATAATTCCCTTCTCAACCGCAGGACCAAACGGCGTCGATTCAATCATCTCAAATGCATCTTCAAGTTCGTTTACCCGTGACATCTCCTCGAGGAAATGAACCGGCACGCTTCCTCCACGTATAAAAGCGCTTATATCCTCCTTGCCAGGAAGCACTCTTTCCCATACCGATTTGAGTGCAGATTTTATATTAATAATATCAATTTCAAGACGAAATATTTTCCTGAGAACGGCCATGTCACTGTCTGTCCGGTCAAGCTTTTTCAAGATATGCCGATAGAAATTGGATTCAAAACGGTTAATAAATATTACAATCGGCTCATTTTCTGAAGTCTCGTTGATTGATTTTCTCAGAGCCGAAGCTCCGGGCGGAAAACAATTTGACAGGATCATGGAAATTCCCGGAAGGTCGGGCGCTGAGAGCATGAGAGAAAGTTTATCCATTGTCAGTGAACCGCAGGGTATAAACATATCACGTGCCTCATTGATCATCAGGCCTTTGTTGTGTGCGAGGATAAGCGCCCTCAGATTTTTGATATCGAACGAGTACAGGGCTGTTTCGAAAAGACGCTTTGTTTTTCCTTCCGTCATATGGAGCACATCAGCCACACGCCGTGTAAAATAATTTGTAACACCATGTTCCAGACCTTCATGCTCGGGCAGTCCCTCAAGTGCTTTTTCAACATCATCACGGTATGCGGGTTGGTCGAGTAAAAACGTGGATAAAACACCCATATTGTCGCCAGCCATCAAATCTTCGTAGGTTTCACGACTAAAAAGCCTGCTATGAGCCCCTTTGATCCTGACATTCACATACTCTATGAAAGGAACCGGGATCATGGTTTTGTTTCCTTACCTGAAGAGAAAAGAATGCGGGAAAGCTCGGCATTACCCTCAGCTTTCAGTCTCGAAAGACGGTAGGAAAGAGTGTTTTTTAGCACAGTTTTTCCATCAGGCCAGTGAAATTCAACTCCACTATGAACACCGGCATCCTCCTCGAGAGAGAGTTTCGCTTTTGACCGTTCAATACATGTCCTTACAATCCCCGCATCCTCCAGAGAAGTCCGCACCATCGAATCATCCGGCACATCGGTAAAACACTCAAAAAACAAATCCTCAAGAATCTTCTTATATCTTTCCGATCGCTCGATTTTCCGAAGAGCTTCTCCTGCTTCATGCCATAACTTATCAAGCGCCGATGATTTCAATCCATACCGGCGGGCATTCGTGTGGAAACGAATGGTATTGTACCTGCGTTCCCGCAGGCTGTCGGCTTCGGACTGAACGTTTAAAAGAGCCTGGCTTCTCATGTCCTCAGAGGTTTTTACCGCTTTCTCGATTATAGCGTCGGCATCTTCTACAGCTTTTTCAAGGATTTCCTTTTTGCTATGTTCTGATTTTTCCTCGATAATTTGTATCAATTCAGGATTTTGCATTCGAATACATACCTTATTTTTCTGATTTCGGAAACAGGTCTTTGAGTTAAATCTTATCCTTAAAATTGATTCCGGATTTAATTTAGTCCGTTGTCCGTGGTCAGTTGTCCGTTGTTATCTATCATAATTGAGCATTGAGAATTGTGTATTCACTATTTGCCCCTTAGCCTTTTCCTTATAAACCATAAACCACAAACTACAAACCATAAACTTACCCTTTTGCCTTCTCTGCACTTAAAGAATTATGATTATTGCCGCAACAACAAACCCGAGAATAACCATTGTTTCCGGTATTGCAATACAGATAATCACCGTTCCCGTGGTTTCTGGTTTTTCCACGATGCTGCCCATGCCGGCGGCGCCGATTCTCGATTGTGCAATACCTGTCGCAATTGCACACATTCCCACGGAAAGTGCCGCTGCAATATACCTGACGCTTTCGGCAAGAGCACTCTGACTACCGGTCTCCTCTGTCGCACCAGCCGCCGCAAAACAAATAGCGGTCGATAAAATAAGTATGGACATAAGAATCAGCATAATGATAACAAAATGTTTCAAGTGAAATCCCCCCCAATTTTTTTAAATGGTTGAAACGGCCTGCCCGAAGGCAGGTAAAACTTACTGAAAAACTCAACATAGTGAAGCCTGAGCGAATGAATTGTAGGAGAAAATACTCCCATGATAAAGTTTATCAGGTGAATAACAAAACCTATCATAACCGCTGCAATAATATTGTGAGAGGCTTCTGCTAGCCTGTTGGCAACGGTTGCCAGTATGACGCTGGCAAGTCCGATTGCCATGATACGGCTGTAAGACAGGATATTGCCTATATTACTAAAAATTTCGAGTATGCCAATAAATCCCTCTGTAAACAGGACACCAAACACACCAGCGCCTATCATGACAAAAGACACATATCTAACAATCTCCGGGAAACCGGCCAGAAGCTGGATAAATGTTCCGATAATACCAAGAATGACAATAATTTTTGACAATCCCTCGATGACCGCTTTAATATGTCTCATGATAACACCGAGATAGGCTTTGAGCGCGAATCCCAGAATAATATGAACAGTTCCGAGACCAAGCGCCAGAAGAAGAAGAGCGCCTATTGCACTCTCGCGGTGCAGCCAGGGCGCAAGGGATTTTAGGCCGAAACGTGCGCCGAGGTCTCCGAGAAATTCCCCGAAAATGAAACCAAACATCACGGTCGAAGCTCCTGCGGCAAGACCAACTGAACCAATATCGGAGATTAAGCTGCCTCTCGCTGCTTTCCACTTTATC
>JABHYP010000398.1 GCA_018656855.1 Candidatus Latescibacterota bacterium
CGCCATTCGGGAAAACAATTGTACGCCTCTGTACCCCAGAATTTCCCGGTATGGCAAGGAGCACAAAAATCACTCTTTCGAATGAGCGGTAGATACGCATCCGGTTCATGGATATCATCATAAGGGCCGAAAAATATCTGTTCGCCCTCATGGGGTCGAAGCAGTTCAATAGAGAGGACACCGGTTGTTCCCTGACCCGTACTGGGTTTTACACGCTGTATCTTGTGGCAAAAGTCACAAAATACACCATTACTGCTGGCGCCGGTAACCTCATTGGGGTCAACACTCCAGGGATTATTGGCTGCTGCACCGGGGATATGACAGGTCGCACAATTACCCTGTGTATTTTCGAAATCACGTTTGTATCCAACACCAGAATCAGGATTCCCATTTATATCCGTACCATTATACATTGCCAGGAAAAAAGGATTATTTGCTGACCTGCCATGAGCATTGTTACGCCACTGGTTCATTAAGACGTCGGCATGACAATTTCCACATCGCATATCATCTGACGGATCCGGTTCAGGTGATATCCATTCATAATCAGGATTATCATCAGTAAACAGCGTATGCAGGATTATTTCTATACCGGTGTCGCCGGTTTTCGCATGCGACTGACCATTATAATATCCTTCAGCCCAAGCGGTTACAACCAGTGTATCCGATGAGGATATTCCTTTGAGTGTGAATCTGCCATTAAAATCTGTTATGGTATAATTTGACGTAGCTTTTATTCTGACCGTTGCAAAAGGAATACTCGCTGTTCCATTGGAAACTGTTCCAGAAATCTCGTTGCCTGAGGAGTAGCTGATTCCAGTCAAAATCAGAAAAATGATAATGATCAATATTGAGTTATTGATAAATTTCATTTTATGTTTACTCTTATTATTTCTACAACCTAAATTGAGCGATTTTTAACAGTTGAAAAAGCACCGAAAGGTTTATCATGTTGATAATGACAAAGATAATATGAAAATATCGAAACAAAAAGAACCAACCCATAAGGGTGTTAGGGAAGATGAAGAGAAAAAAGGGAAGAAGCAAGGAGAAATCGTTACGGATTAGCGGGATTGGCTTTACCAGTGATACATTGAACTCGCTAGGCGGTCTCAGTTTATTTATTCGATACCTTGATAGCTATTATTGTTTCCTTTGAAAAGAATCGTTAAATTTTGGGATAAAATAATGATAAAAAAATCTGATTATCAAATGATAGTATTAATAATTTTGCGGGAGCTATACGGGAGTATTTGAGGACAAAAACATGATAAAATGTATAAATCCGAGTAGAGCAGCGGGCAGATGATAGCATTAAATAAAAAAAAGACGCCCGATCTGGGCGCCTTCTTTTTGGCCTCGTAAAGGGATGAGGAAGGCTAAGCAAGCAATGCACCAGCGCAGTTGATGACGTAGATGTAAGTAACGACGAAGAAGCTCAAACCCGTTGCTAAACTTGACACTAAAATTGCAGAATCCTTTTTCATTTTCTTTCTCCTTATGGTTTGTTAATGTTTATCTCTCTTTCTACTGTATGAGACGTGGCTTGTGGCAGAATAATTTCAATATTCTGACATTATCACAAACCACTCGACAACCTGACTTCAGCCGGTGTGTACTTTGGTAAGAAAAGAGAATGCCTGCCCGTGAGGACAATTATCAAACAAAAAAACGATGAAAATGCGAAGAGCTTTTAGCCGGAGGAAAGGAGGTTTAAAAAAACAGTTGCAATTACTGAAAACTACACCTTAACTTTTAACTTAAATTGTCCAAAATGTTTTGGCGGCATATAGCATGTTAATATATTGCGGTAATACAAACACCCTGTCTCTTCCCTCCAAAGGAGGTCACATGCAGCACCGACTCTTCGGTTTCACAGCTCTTTGGCTCATCCTGATTCTTCTTACCCTTTCGTGCGGCAGCGGGACAAAACAGCTGTATGACGGCCCTGACCGCATCGGCTATGTCATCTCGGACGATTTCGAGACTAACGAACTTTACGGCTGGGAATGCTACCCCTATGCCCAGGACATCGGCTATGACCCGGACACCGCCTGCATGAGCGAGCCAACCCATAATGGAAGCGGATTCGCTCTGGCACGAATAGTGAAACCAAACGATGTCCTCGATCTGTCGCAGGGATTCACAAAGCAGATCGATTTATGGACCACGCAGTCCACGCGGCTTAAGTGTGCCGTATATTTTGTCAGCGACCGCAAGCCGGAAAAAGTGGAGATCATGCTGGGTTTGTTCGACGGGAGACTGTTCACCCATATAATCGATGCGCCAGATGCTAACTCCTGGGTGGAGATCGATCTGCCTGCCTCAGAATTCACCATAGACGGAAATCCTCTCGGTCCCGGCGAACATGTGCAGGTAGTTGCGGTCAAGGGTTATTATCCACAAGTGTCACATCTTATAAGCTACACCATCCTCATGGATGATTTCAGCATCAACGGCGACCGTAACCGCTGTTTTGTCGGCGTGAATCCCTCGTCGATATGGTTCGGGAAATTTGGGATAA
>JABHYP010000399.1 GCA_018656855.1 Candidatus Latescibacterota bacterium
ACATAAGAAACTACAGAATGCACAAAAACATAGCAGGTCAGCTTGACTGGGTACGGAAATTCCGATCAACTACCGGAACATGATCCGCAGAGCTAAAATTCGGTGGTACTGAACACATTCAAAACATGAAAAGAGTCCTTTAAATATGTATATCACTAAATGAGGAGTCCGATGGAATGTAAAAATTTTTTAAGAAATGAAACCGGGATTTACATGTCGCGTCGTGCGCTCCTTAAAGGGATGACTGCGGGCGCTGCAGGACTTGTAATGAACTCATTAAACGTACC
This sequence comes from Candidatus Latescibacterota bacterium, assembly GCA_018656855.1. Taxonomy (GTDB): domain Bacteria; phylum Latescibacterota; class Latescibacteria; order Latescibacterales; family Latescibacteraceae; genus JABHYP01. Next base: position 288 of record JABHYP010000399.1, read on the forward strand.
TGAAAGTATAGCCGCGTCATCTGCGGGGAAAAGCAGAGTGTCGTTTGTTACCGGAACCGACCGCCGTGATATGATCTACCAGGCACTGAAACCGTTAGAAAAAGAGATAAAAGAAGGAATCGGGGATAAACAGGTTATTATCAAACCCAATTTCGTCGTCAATAACATACCCTTGTGCGCGACACACCCCGATGCTGTTCGCGGAGTGCTCGATTTCCTTAAACCCATTTACAAAAAAACAATTATCATCGGCGAATCCACCATCTCACAGTCCGGAACATTCGAGGGGTATAAGAATTACGGTTATATGAATCTTCCTAACGAATATAAGGTGAAACTGATCGATCTCAACAAGCAGCCATTTACCAAACTGTGGATAATGGACGAAAACAGGCATCCTTTGGGCATCAACATTATTAACACCTTTCTTGACAGTCAAAATTATCTCATCTCCCTCACCCGTCTTAAAACCCACGACACCGTTGTGGCGACACTTACCCTCAAAAACATTGTCATGGGTTCACCTCATAACAACTATAAAAAAGGCGGGAATCAAAAGGGACTTATGCACAGCGGCCAGCCGACAGGGCTCAATTATAATATGTTTCTCGTTGCTCAAAAAAGCCGTCCGCATCTTGCAGTCCTCGACGGCGTCGAGTGCATGGAGGGCAATGGTCCGGTGCGTGGGACTCCTATCGAGCATGGGGTCGCTCTTGCCGGCACAGATTGCATAGCAGTCGACCGCGTTGGTGTGGAACTTATGGGCTTCAACCCTGAGGATGTCGGATATCTGCAGTGGTGTTCCGCCGCTGGAATGGGAAACTATGACCGGTCAGAGATTAACATTATAGGCCCTGATCCGGCAAACCATGCGATTACATACAAACCCCATGAAAAGATCGAATGGCAGCTCGGCTGGAAGAAGACGAAAGGATAATTCATCCATCCCTTTTAACCGATATGTAAGCAATTATGGATAGTAACGTGACAGTAAATCCAGCGCCCAGGGGTATCGCCGTATTGGCGGTAATCGGTCCCGCCTTTGTCTGGTGCGCGGAATATATTGGTTCCGGCGAGGTAATCCTTGCCACCAGGATGGGAGCTATTCTCGGATATACGGCTCTCTGGGCGCCGGTTTTCGGCATCATTTTAAAAACCTTCATCGGCATGGGAGGCGCGCACTATACGGTATGTACAGGCGAAGGCATGATTGACATGTTCGGCCGGATGCCCGGGAAGGGTAACTGGGTGGTGTGGATCGTGCTGGTCGGCCAGTTTTGCGCAGGGGCGATCTCTATTGGCGGGGTTGCTTCGGCGGCGGGTATATTCGCTCATTCCATAATTCCGCTAAAGCCGTTTATCTGGGGGTGGATAATCACCCTTTTTGCGATTGCTGTCGTCTGGTCGGGAAAATTCGACATTATCAAATACATTATGAGCATGTTCGTATTTATAATAATTTGCGGTGTGCTGTATATTGCAGTCCGCACTTTCCCTGGAGCGGGAGAAATTGCTCATGGAATTTTTGCTCTTGAAATTCCAGATGTTCCCGAATGGGCGCTTGCTCTGGATAATGTATCGCCAAATCCATGGAACGAGATATTACCACTGATCGGCTGGGCGGCAGGCGGCTTCGCCAGTCAGGTCTGGTATACCTACTGGATTATGGGAGCCGGATACGGGATGGCGCAGGGAAGATCATACGGCCAGCCATGCGACACCGGAATTTTGAGAAATATGAGCGAACAGACAGCCCGGAATGTGAAAGGCTGGTGCCGGGTAGTGTATGTAGATGCGATGGTGGCAATGATAATCGGAGTTTCTGTAACGTGCGGTTTTATGCTGGCAGGATCGGGAGTTCTTCGTCCTCTTGAAATTGCCCCCGAAGGCCCGACAGTCGCATTTGAGCTTTCGACCGTATTCAGTTCACTCTGGGGAAAAGGCGGCTCGCTGTTATTCATGTTAGCGGGTTGTACTGCTCTGACAAGCACACTGATTGGCCAGTTTGCCGGATGGCCGCGGCTTATTGCCGATTCATTCAGAATCTGCATTCCTAAATTCAATCAAACCTTCGCATGGAAAACACAGTTCAGGCTGTTTATTTTGCTTTTTTTCATAACAAACGTTTTTATTGTGTTTTCGCTTGGAATTAAACCGGTTTTTATACTTAAAATCGGCGCAGTATTCGAAGGGCTGCTTTTAACACCTTTTCAGGCTGTTGCCTTGATGATCGGGCTTCTGTGGGTACTGCCCCGCCTCCTCTCGAAGGCTGCCTGGAACATCCTGAAACCCAGCTGGATATTAATCTTCGGGCTGGCTGTTGCAGCGGTGGTGTTCGGATACTTTTGCATGTTTATGTTAGGGGCGTGACATCTGTGTTATGTTCTCACCCCGATATATTATTTTTTCGCATAATTTAGTTGTAAATCAGAATTTGCATTATATTTAACGTTCAAGCTTATGATATTTCCTTCAATTTCACCGTTTTTTATTTTTCCTTTACCCGAGTTAATACAATACCTTCGGCATCCAACGCTGAGAACGAATCTTTCCCGTCCGGAATGAATTCAACAATACCGTTATCCAGCGGGCCGCCGTCCATGCGGAATTTATGTCCTTCGGTATGAACAAAAGTGATAACATTATCCTCGTATTCCGCAATAAGCTTGCCCTCTTTTACATAGATTCTGACAAACGGGCCGTTTGTAATATCACCAGCATACACACCTAAGCATTTTTGAAGGTCTACCGGCTGCGGGGTCATGACTTCCGCTCTTTTTGCGCAGGAAGACACTGTAATGCCTGCAATAAACAGGCAGAAGATGATACTCATCACAGTACAGTAACGAACCATTGTTTTTCCACGTAATTGCATTGTTCCCTCCTTCTGATTTTTTTCTTGTAACATTTATGGAATATGAAATCTGAAATTTAATTTTTTTCTAAAGTTTTTTCAGCTTCTGCCGATAATTAATATAGAAGTTCATTGGAATATAGCATAGCACGAATGACTTCGCGAATTATGATATTTTGTGCCACCGTGAGTTACAGGAAAACCTATAAAAACGAGACTCCTTCGATAACCACGGTGGCTCAAAATATTGCTTTTAAAAGAGATGTCCGAACGGGCATCTTTTCTTATATGCTTCTAATCAACTATAGCCTGATACGCCAGAATCCTGAATTTCCTATGCAGGGATTTGTCGACGCCGGATTGCAACTGTGTCATGAAAATGCCGATCAAGTCCTCTTTCGGGTCAATCCAGAATAGGG
>JABHYP010000032.1 GCA_018656855.1 Candidatus Latescibacterota bacterium
CATCTAAAATCGGTGCAAATAATCTCCTTCACTGGCATGCGATACGATGGGCCCGGCAAAATGGTTGTGAGTGGTATGAAAGCGGTGAAGGATTCCCGAATTTCAAGGAGGGTAAAGAAAAAGGACTTAGCGACTTTAAGAAAAGTTTCGGTGGGGAACTATATCCGTTTTATCGTGGAAGAATTACTATAGAGAAAAAACAGAATCCGTATGAAGAAATTTGGCGCCATTTCAGCAAAATACTGCACAACATACGTATTATTATGAAAATTTAATTTTTCATTTTATACACATTCTAATAATCCTTGAAATTTATTATAGTGTAATATATTATATACACCCAATATACTAATTATCTTATGGGACTCTTTATGGGAAGAGGAACAATATATCCTTTTGTGGAGAAAAATCTTTTTGAATACATTTCAAAAGGTATGACAGTCATTGAAACCGGATGCGGTGCTGCAAAGTACCGGGGATTATTAGAAAATATTGGCGTAAAGTATTTTGGGACTGATGTACCAAATGACTATTATCAGGATTCAGGAGATGTAGATATTTTTTGTAGTAGTGATTGTCTTCCATTTAAAGATAATTCTGCCGATATAGTTTTTAATCAAGGTTCAATTGATTACATGCCGAGTATTTCGAAAACTCTTGATGAAGCTTACAGAGTGCTTAAACCAGAAGGAAAACTCTTAATTTACACTTACAGATATGACATTTTACTTATGATTCATGAAAATTGCAGGAAGACTAAGAGAGAGTGGGAGTTAAATCATCATGTTTTTACTTCATCTCAAATGCTGAAATACTTACGCAGGGCTTCTTTTCAGGCATCAGATATAACAGGTAATTTAGATGTGTGGTCACCCCGTAAGTGGAAAAAAACTATCTTCCAAATTACAGGTTTATTAAAATATTTTCGAAAAACACACACAACATGGCGTGCTTTTGAAGCAGTTAAACCAACATCTGTATAATGTGTTATAACTCTCTTGTTATTAAGCAAGAAAAAATGATATATCTTAAGAAAAATAATTTATTTTAAAATGATTGTAAAATTCAAAAATTATCTCTCAACACCTAAAGATAGGCTTCTTAGCGCTATTTCAAATGATGGAATCAATTGGAAACGTGAAAGAGGGATTAGAATAGATGTTGGGAAAGTTGGCTCTAATATTATTGATGGTGTTTTTTATTGCTATGTACAATACATTGATCAAGAAAGCTGTAATTTTGAAATGTACTTTCACGCTTCTCATGAGATTACCCAAGGTCAATGGCATACAAAAATTATGAGGACTGAATCTGTAGATGGATTGAAATGGAATTTGGATAACAATCCTGTGATTTCCCAGGGATTTCACCCTCTGTGTGAGAAACGGGCAATTGCTCCATATCTGTTTAAGTTTGGAGATGTTTGGAGGATGTATTTTACAGGTGTTGCTGAGGATGGAGTATATCGAATACTCTCTGCCATTTCAAAAAACAGAAAAGAGTGGGAAATCGAAGACGGGGCACGAATCGATCCTTTAAACTTTAATCAAGTATATAAAAATCAATTGAAAAATTATAAAGTCTCAGGTGTTTCAGATACAAGTATTACAAAATTAAATGATGGTACATATAGAATGTATTTTTCAGCAAGGGGAAAATCAGTTTTTTATCAAAATATTCAAAGTGCAGTATCGGCAGATGGTATAAGGTGGGAAATTGAAGAAGGTGTGAGAATTTCTCCGGGAGAAAAAGGTTTTAAAACCTTAGCTAATAATCCCTGTGTTATTCCTTTTGAGAAAGGCTGGCGAATGTATTTTCGAGGCGCGGACAGGTCTCCTCTCGGGGATACAATTTTTACAGCTTATTCTGATGATGGATTTGAATGGGATATTCAGGGGATTTCAATAAAATGTAATCAACATAGATTAGTTGAAAAACATGAGGTGGCTTTCCCTTTTGTCCTCCCACTAAGAGATGGCAGGTACAGAATGTATTATATGGGTTGTTGCGGGAATTTGTTTGATAGGGACTATATCAATTACTATAAGAAAATGCATGTAAAAGAAGGTTTGTTGTAATTGACAGGGAAGATATTTGGAATTATTTTCTTCATTAATTGTCTGTTAGAAAACTAACCATAAGTAAGTATTAACATTCTGTAGAATTAAAATATTTACACTTGATTATAAGAAATTGTACGGGCATTAAATAATTGTGCATAATCTGAATTTCTTTAAATAGCTATACTAAATAAAAGTTGTTACCTATGAGCAATGTTAGACCGGCAATAATTTTTATCGGATACATGAGATCTGGGAGTACCTATTTAAGAAGCTATTTCACACAGCATCCCGATATCCGCTGGACTCGAAAGGCATGGTTTTTCCAACTTGAAAAATCCGATGAAATCAGGCAACAAAAATATCTGGATTTTTTTTCCAGCGAATTTTTACACAGATGTTTTATTGATATGTACGAAGGCCTCTCACTGGGATACATTCTGTCAGATCCTCCTCGAAAAGACTATTCTGATCAACAATTTTCTGAGTGGTCTCCGAAATGGATGATACCCGGAATGCAGATGGACGGAAGAGAGCTTATTCCGGGACATGATGAATTGGCACGTAGAATAAAACAAATTTTACCTGAATCGAAAATCCTTGTAGTTTTACGCAATCAGGTAGACTGGCTGCGATCAATGTATTTGCATCTTTATGGTCACTTGCCTAAAGAGCGGAAGAATTTTACGGACTTTCTCGATACACTTGAAGGTAAGTGTGCCATTTCCGCCGGCAATTTCGATAAGACACTTGAAATCTACGAGTCCTTTTTTGGAAAAGAAAACATACATGTCATGTTACTGGAAGAATTTTCACAGAATGAAGAACAGACTTTACGTGAATTATGTAACTTTATGGAAGTTCCATTTTATCCAATAGATAGGAAAAGTGCTGATAAAAATATTGGTAAAGCACATAACCAAACTAGATTTTTGAGGTTTCAGTCAATATTGGGAACACGAGGATTGAAACTTGCCACTTTATTTTCCGCCGGAAGGCTCGGTCGTCACTTATCAAAAGATGTATTAACAGAACACGAGAAAGAAATGATTCGTTCTTTTTATGCTGTCAGTAACTACAGAACATCTTTATGGTTAGACTGTGATCTCGCCAAATGGGGTTATCCGGTCTAATATATCTGTGTCACTGTAATTTGATGGTAAATCCATTTAAAAAGCATTTAAACCTACAGATTATATTGATTCATAATTTACAGGATATTTAAAATGGCAGCACTCCTTGTTATAATTCCCGATGTTCTATCTGATATTATTAAAAAAGGCGAAATTACTCCCCGTTATTACAATCCGGGCAATCTTTTTGAAGAAGTTCATATACTCATGACCAATAACGATAAACCTGAACCGCAAAAACTTCGATCCACAGTGGGAAATGCAAAATTATTCTTACATAATATCCATTTGCCAGGCTCTAAAAGGACATTAGGATACAAACCGTGGCTTTTAAAAGTCTGGGCCAGGCCTGCTGTTAAACTGGCAGAAAAAATCAAACCTGGGCTTATAAGGTGTCATGGAAATTGGTTCAACGGTTTTCTTGCCAGCAGAATAAATAAGAAACTGGGTATTCCTTATGTTGTTTCAATACATACTCAACCTGAAGATTTTAGAGGAGAAGCAATATCAGCTTTTGGGAAAAAATACTTCCGTACTGTGGATTTTATTGAGGAAAAAACTTTACAGAATGCTGATATTATACTTCCTGTATATGCATCGCTTCTTCCATATTTGAAAAAAAAAGGTTACACAAAATACGAAGTTGCCTACAATGTACTTAATGGCGAAAGTCTTAAGGAGAAAAAAAATTATACGTTACATAATCCTGTCAGTTTACTATCAGTAGGCAGGCATTTCCGAGGGAAAAACCCAGAGAACATAATACGAGCTATTAAGAAATTGCCTGATGTGCATCTTACTCTGATTGGAGATGGTCCTTATCAGGGTAATTTGCAGAGAATTACTCAGGAATGTGATGTAGAAAACCGTGTGTCTTTTCTGAAAGCTATCAATAATGATGAACTATGCAACCAACTCTCAGACTATGATATTTTTGTGGTTCACAATGAGTATTTGGGAATTCCCAAAGCAGTTATGGAACCGCTACTTACCGGGCTTCCCGTTATAGCAAACCGGCGTAAAGGAGAATCTGTACCTGAACTTCAGGATGACCATGTTCTCCTTGTGGAAAACACTCCTGAGGGTTACCGTGATGGCTTAAAAAAACTTATCGAGGATCATGAGTTCAGGGAAAAACTGGGAAGAAGAGCATATGAATTCGCCCGGGAGAAATGGGCTCCCGCTAAAACTGAAGCTAAATATGTTGAAATATATAAAAAAGTGATGGCTCAGGCTGGAAATTGAATTATTGACAAACAATCGGGATAAATGCGTGCAGAATATTTTACTCCTTTATCAACCGCCCAAAATGTATCCTGACTGGATAGTGAATAAATCCGCCAAGAATAAACATGGAATAATTAACCGTCTTTACACATATTTTAATCATCTTGCCATTGTTAAAGCGAATCCGCGAACAGCCGATTACTGTTTACAGAACACACTGGATAATGCGGTAACTGAGTTTGAGGAAAGCGCTGAATTTCATGTTGTTCTTCTTGCTGATGAGTTTGATAACAAATATTCTTCATATTTTTCAAGTTTTAAAAAAGTTCAATCCCGAAGTGAATTTGAGAGTGAAGTAAAAGAGAGAATATATGGGGTGGATATAGTCGTTTTATTGTATCCGGATTCAATCGGCCAGGGATTTGAACAAATCGAAAAAATTGTAACTAGAGAAAAAAAGAAATTATACGCACTCAATGGCAGAAAACGTTTTTTTGAATTAACTCCTGACATATTGAAAAGCCTGAAGATTCGTCGCATTTTTGAAAAGTATTTTGCTTTGGAAATTATAACTTCTTTTCTCTTTCCCTTTTTCAGTATCCCATACTTCGTTTATGAATTCTGCACTCGTAAACTATATCAAAGAACATTCAGAAAATCGCTTGCTTATGACAGCCGCCAGAGTGTTTTAACTGAAGAAATTGAAGATACTTCGGTGATAAATCAAATTAAAACCTACTGGTCTTCACGCCCGCAGACATATGGGGCAGAAGATGGGAAACCGGTATACCGGGATGAAGATGGCACTATGGTTTCGGTAGAACTTGGCGATAACGAATTTTTTGAAAAAGTCGACTCGACTTTTTATAAATGGAATAAACCTTTGCATCGTGAGATCAATGGGGAAATAATTCCATTCGGAAAGATATTTAATTATGAGGACTATAAGGATAAAAATGTTCTTGAGATTGGCTGCGGGATGGGTACAATGGCTATGAACTGGGCTCAGCGGGGCGCTCTCGTATCAGCAGTTGACCTTAATCCGGTAGCTGTTGAACAGACAAAAAAACGTTTCGCTATGAAAAATATACCTGGAAATATCAAACAGGTAGATGCAAGAAAATTACCTTTTAATGAAAATTATTTCAACTATGTATATTCCTGGGGTGTTCTGCATCATTCGCCGAATATCAAAAAATCAATGAAAGAGATTCACCGGGTTTTGGCGCCGGGGGGCAGGGTAGGACTTATGCTGTATCATCGTAATTCTCTTCTTTTCAGGTATATGGTTGAGTATACGGAAGGATTTCTTCATTTTGAAAATCATTTTTTATCACAGGTTGAATTGGCAAGCCGATACGGGGATGGAGCGAGAGAAGAAGGTAATCCATATACATTTCCAGTGACAAAAAAAGAAATATTACAAGAAATTATGCCAGGATTTAAAAATGTAAGATTTAAGTTGTTTGGTACTGAACTTGAAGGAATACTTTTTTTTCTATGTCTTCGTTACAACAAATATATTCCATTGCCCCTGATAAAAAGTTATGCTCGTAGGTTTGGGTGGAGTATGTGGATAGAAGCTGAAAAATAAAAAAGTTATTAATGTATAAAACACAATAGAATGTAAAGATACTATGAGTATACAATCATTATTTAAAATTGTAAAAAAGCACATTACTCAAAAACCATCCAATGGAGATATATATACAAAATATAGTTCTCTTACACGGGAACAGAATATATCAAAAAAATGG
>JABHYP010000400.1 GCA_018656855.1 Candidatus Latescibacterota bacterium
CGGCGCCCGTATCGCTGTAGAACTGGGGAACGGCATTGTGACAATGTGGTTTCCCGATGGCACAAATTATCCCGGACAGAGAGAACTTCAGGATAAAATCGGGCTGATGAAAGAATGCATAACAGGTTTCCGGGATCAGATTCCCGAGGATGTAAAGAGCAGGCTGGACAGGGTGCTGGTCGAATACAAGGTGTTTGAACCGGGAACGTACAGTACTACCATCCCCGACTGGGGAACCTCCCGCGAGCTTTCACGGCTGCTCGGTGAAATGGGCGGTGTGCTCGTCGACATGGGGCATCACCATCACGGCACGAATATCGAACAGATCGTAGGGACGCTGATTGCGTTTGGCGTTAGCGGAGGTTTACATTTCAATACCCGTTATGCGGCCGATGACGATCATTCCGTACAGGCTGATTACGAGATGGCACGTCTGTTTCATGAACTCTTACGCGGAGGTGTGCTCTTAAACGAAAATCCTAAAAAAAACTGGATATATGCTCTTGACCAGATGGCACGGTCGGAGCAGAGAATTCCCTCCGTCCTTAAGTCTGTCGATGCTTTGAAACGGTCTGTGGCAAAAGCCGCGCTGGTTGACAACGATTCATTGAAGGACATACGGAAAGTCTGTGATTTAATCGGATCAAATACCGAATTCGAGCGGGCGCTCCTCCATGCCGATACCGGGCCGGTTGTTATGGAATCCTATGCAAGACATGGGCTGCATCCGGTACCCCTTACCGCGTATCAAGAAAGCGGGTATCAGGAAAAAATCGAGGAGAAAAGAGTGTAAAATTTACACTCTGATTAAATCATAAAGAATTTTATCAGAAATAAATAATGAAAAGATTAACAATCTTATAATCCAAATTATGTAAAAAAATAAATTGACCAGAATAATGCAATCGGTCGGTTTTTCGCTGTTAGGGGCATGATAAATCAACCCCTTACTTTTTTAACATTAAACTTTTAACCGTGAACAATATATGTTAATAAGGAGAATACAGCATGATACGAAATGCCTTTGCCATGAAATTGATAAAAGGATTTGAATCAGAATACAAAAAAAGGCATAACGAGATATGGCCGGAACTGTCTGAAGAACTGAAAAAAGCCGGAATTTCCGATTATTCTATTTTCCTCGATGAAAACACGGGCACACTTTTCGCCATTCAGAAACTGACCGCTGGCAATTCTGCGGATGAACTGCCGGGGAAACCGATTATGAGAAAATGGTGGGATTTCATGGCGGATATTATGGAAGCCAATCCGGATAATTCGCCGGTCTGTATTCCTTTGAAAGAGGTGTTTCACTTGGATTGACAGTGACACGGAGTATTATATAAGAAGAAAAAACAGCAGTTTGGTATGAGCATTCCTCCTCAAGTGTAAAAGTTTTATATTTCGGCCTGTCGATTTTGTATATTAACTCTTTATCCATAAACAACATCAAGTCTTACTGTGAATCAAATAAGAAGTGATATAACAGCACAATGGTTTGAGGTTATTGTGAAAATTTTTTATATATTTTTTATTCTGATTTTTTTCTCCGGTATGACTATTTCTCCTTGCTCTGGCGATGAAAAGGAAAGTTCATCGGCGGGGCAGTCTTTTTTCGGAATACCTGTACTGACATACTCTTCAGATACCGGTGTAGGTGTCGGTGCCGCGGCAGTGAAAACATATCATCCCGGCCGTGAAAGAATTTCTTATATTCAAATGGGCTTTCTCTACACGCAGAAAAAACAGATTATCAATTCCTGGAAATGGGATCACCACTTTCCCGAAAATATCGGTAGGATAGTGTTCTACTGTGATTATAGTAAATACCCCACATACTTTTATGGTATGGGGAATGATACATCGAATTCTGATCCGGAGAAATACACACCTGAATATTTTAGAACAAGATTTTATTATGAAAGGCGTTTAAAAAAACATTTCAGGATTAGAACACATATATTTTTTCACACTCAAAGCCTCTTAAAATCCGAGCCGGCAGGTTTGATACATTTATCAAATGTTCCCTGGAGCCGGGGAAGAAAGGATGCCGGGACCGGAATCGCGTTTTTTTGGGACTCACGTGACAATATAATAGCAAC
>JABHYP010000401.1 GCA_018656855.1 Candidatus Latescibacterota bacterium
CATCAGTTACATCAGGTCCGCAAGCCATAACGCTTGTCCCCGCGCCGACCATGCAGGGAGTATTGGGCATGACCCTGATAATTGGATTTTTTTTCAAAACCGATTTCATTGATCTGAGAGTTACACCGGCAACAATTGAGATGATAAGGATATCCTTCGAAAGGGCATCGAGTTCAAGCAGTACACCGTGAACATCCCCGGGTTTCACTGCCACAATTATAATATCCGATAATTCTCCCAGTTTTTGTACGGATGAGTGAATAAAATGACCGGCGGCTTTTGCACTGTTCTGTTTTTTTTCATCTATGTCGACGACATGAATATCCGAAGACATGAAAAGTTTGACATCGAGGAGCCCTTTTACAATCGCCGAACCCATGTTGCCGAAACCAATGATTCCAAGTTTGCCGAGTGACATGACCACCCTCCATTTTATAAGAAGAATCCGCAGCCGGAAGCCAGTTTTCTACTTCTGCTAAAAAGCCGTCCGCCGGAAACTGTTTGCTTAATTATACATATAATAGCCAGTCGTACTGGTCTTCTTCTTCACCGGAAACGATATCAAAAAACTTTTTCTGTATTTTTTCGGTTATTGAGCCGCGCCTGCCGTTGCCGACTGTAACATGGTCGATAGTTGCCACAGGTGTGACCTCGGCGGCGGTTCCTGTAAAAAATACCTCGTCGGCAATATAAAGCATCTCACGTGGTATCGTCTGCTCAACCACCGTGATCCCCATATCGCGGGCAATCGTAATAACAGAGTTGCGGGTGATACCGCACAGGTTGCTCGAAGACATCGTAGGTGTATATATTACACCATCACGCACCAGAAAGATATTCTCGCCTGATCCCTCGCTCACCATACCGTTCACATCGAGCCCGATACCTTCGTCGAAACCGCTCGCAAGAGCATCCATTTTAATGAGCTGGCTGTTCATGTAATTCGCACCGACTTTTGCCATGACAGGCAGTGTGTTCGGGGCAATACGCAGCCAGGATGATACACAGACATTAACACCTTTTTCGAGAGCTTCAGCCCCTAGATATGAACCCCAGCCCCAGACAGCTATAATGGTTTCAAGCGGGCAATGTGCCGGATTGACACCGAGTTCGCCGTAACCGCGAAATACTATCGGACGTATATAGCATTCTTCGAGCTTGTTGACCCTGATGGTATCAAGGATTGCGTCTATAAGTTCATCCAGTGAATATGGCGACTCCGTACGGTAAATTTTCATGGAGTCCAAAAGCCTGCGGATATGGTCTTTGAGCCTGAAACATGCCGGAGCCTTCTTCGTTTTATAACACCGGGCGCCTTCGAAAAACGATGTGCCGTAATGAAGCGCATGTGACAGAACATGTATTTTGGCATCGTCCCAGTCAACTAAAGCACCGTTATACCATATTTTTTCAGCCTTTACCATTGGCATGAATGTACCTCCAAAATATTTTGTATATAAGAAATAAAAGATTTTTTCTTCACAAGAACTGGAAATATATTATAAACTTTAAATATAATGTATTAAAAGTATTAAATCAAAACAATTATGAGGAAAAAGAATATGTAAAACCGGTTTTCTTGCAGTTTGCCGCATATACACAATGGTCGAAATGAGATGATATGTATTACTAAATACTTTTTTGAATAAAATTATCATACTTTCGCAATGATACGTAACACAATCTCCATCTGTTCCATCCGCCCGCAATCTATAATCACATCCGCATATTTCCTGTAAAGCGGTTTCCTGTAACGCCAGACATCATCGAGCGTCTCACCGGGATTTCTTACAGTTCCCCGGTCGAGGAGATTTATACGCGGTGTGATGATGTCAATGGGAACGTGGAGGAACACGACAGTCCCCGATTGTTTGAGGGAGGATATGGCATCTTCATACAATACCACACTTCCTCCGGGAGCGATAACAGTACCGGCAACATCCAATTCCATAATATACTTCTTCTCAAGTTCAACAAAGGCTTCCTGACCTGTTGTGTCGATGATCTCCTGAAGCGTCATTCCTTCTCTGGACTGGATGAGCTCATCGGTATCGACAAAATCCATACAAAGCTCTTTTGCGAGAATAACGCCGATAGTGGATTTACCCGAGCCAGGCATACCGGTAAGAACTATGTTTTTTCTAGTCAACGGATATCCCTTCTTAATCCGATTAATTCATAAATCTATTTTAAAAATAAGATGCGACCGTTCTAAACATTGGATAAACTAACACTTATCCCAGTACATTTCTCATTTATAATTTAAAGTAGATAATATTCTTTTTTAATTCTTCTTTTCTTTGTTCGCCCAAAGCAAAGAAGCAAAAGAAAGGACGCCCCGTGAAAAGCTTTTGCTTGCTCGAACGGGGCTTTTCAAAGGGGAGACTTCCATGGTATTTATCTGTGTTTATCCGTGTTCATCCGTGGCTGATTTTTTCTGTTTTCACCAGTAAAATAAAGTTTAATTATTTTTGTGAATACTCCAGATTAACTATTAGGGAAAACTAAGACATATAAAAGTATATACCATATTTTTAGAATAACGCAATTGGTTTTTGAAATGTAATAGAATCCATACAGAAAATTGAAATAATTTCGAGAAAAAATAATCTTTAAATATATTGACAATTTTCGTTTTTCTTTTATTTTACTTTTATGAACATAGGTAAACATATTTTTAAATTCATGAGGAGAACCTCATGCGCTTGCGAATGCTTCTGTTTATTATTCTTTTAGGGCTTGTGTTTGCTCTGCCGGTTCATGCCGATTTCAGCCCCACGCTCCTGAAACTCTCGGCGCCCGATGTTATCCAGTACGACTTCGACGGCTCCGTGCTCGAAATTCCTCTGACGGTATCAGGCACTCCTGCTCAACTATATTTTCTTGTCTATACGAAGGGAATTGCCTCCACAGTACCGAACATGCGCAACGGCTATCTCGGCTGGCATCATGTCTGTAAAGTGGATACCTGCGTGTATCTGTCAGGATACAGGCCCCATGATTTAACACCCGGCAGTCACGTGATAACCTGGGATGGCCGGGACAATGACGATAACATCGTACCACCGGGGGAGTACACATACTACTTCTGGGCGTTCGATAATACGACTCCGAAACAGAAGGTTTGCGAGGCGTTCCCGGAAATAAAGAATATAGATGAACATTATGCCAAGCGGTATACCCAGATTTACTTCCAGGAAAAAGACGAAAATGGTTTACCCCTTAACAATCCGCTTTACTGCTCCACAATCGATCCCTGTTTCAGGTGGGAAATCGGCAATGATCCCGATGATATGTCACTGCTTAAGGAAACAACTCTGACTCTTCCCGAAGGTTTTGAGATATCCAAGAGTTCCAATCTCTGTCTCGATCCTTTCGATTTCGATTATTTCTATGTTCGGGACGGAAACAGCGAAACGGAAACAGGCTCAATTTTGAAATATAAATTTGTTCCCAACGGCGAAGCAGTATGGGATAAAGATTATGGCCAGGACGGTTTTGGAATGCTCATTTCCTGTCCTTATAAGTTTGAGCCGGGTGTTGCTACAGACGGCACGTATCTATACAGCGCCGATCAGAATTACGAGGCCTCGAATGCCCCGGACGCAGAACTGTACATTGTAAACTGGGACGGAGACATTGTCAGAGAAATTGACCTCACATCCTGGTGGAGCCGCCCAGAAGAATTTTTACAGGGTAAAAGGATGAACAGCGGGCCAGATCAGATCCGCGAGAGAAACGGCAAGCTGTTCCTTGGCTGTTACTGTTCCTGTATCAAGCAGATGGTCGATC
>JABHYP010000402.1 GCA_018656855.1 Candidatus Latescibacterota bacterium
GAATTTTTTCAAGATATATATAGTGCCAGATATCGAGTTCAGTCCAGTTTGAAAGTGGGAAGACCCTGATAGATTCACCTTTCTTGTGCAGGCCGTTATATAGGCTCCAGAGTTCGGGCCGCTGATTTTTTGGATCCCACTGACCAAAGCTGTCCCGGAAGGAGTATACGCGTTCCTTAGCCCGCGATCTTTCCTCCTCTCGCCGTGCGCCACCGAATGCCGCATCGAAATTCCCCTCCCTGATCGCATCGAGCAAAGCCTGTGTCTTGAGGTAATGGCAGCATGTCCGGGTGCCGTGATCCCAGGGATTCATGTTCATATCATCGAGTATTTTCCTGTTCGTATGGATGATCAGGCGAGCGCTGATTTCACTTATAAAACTGCCGCGGAACTCATACATATCCCGAAATTTGTAAGATGTGTCAACATGCAGAAGCGGAAAGGGTAAGCTGCCGGGGTAAAATGCCTTTAGGGCAAGGCGCACCATTACCGAGGAATCTTTCCCTATAGAGTAAAGCATAACAGGGTTTTCGAATTCCGCAACAACTTCGCGAATAATATTGATGCTTTCAGCCTCAAGCTGCTTGAGGTGTGATAAGGAATAACTATTCATCTTTTCCTTCAATAAAGCCCTTTGATAAAAGATAGTTTATAATCTCATTAACACAGGCAGCGCTGCTGCTTTCAGCGGTGTGTAATATTATTTCAGGTTTATCCGGAGCTTCATACGGAGCACTGATACCGGTAAAATTATGGATTTCTCCGGTACGAGCTTTTTGATATAGATTCTTGGGATCGCGCTTTTCACATACGCTCAACGGCACATCAAGGTAAACCTCAATAAAGCGGTCATCCCCGACAATTCGGCGCGCGCTGTTCCGGTCAGCTTTATACGGTGAAATGAATGCTGTGACAGTTATAATTCCTGCATCTGCAAAAAGAGATGCAACCTCTCCTATACGGCGGATATTTTCTCTGCGATCTTCTGCCGAAAAACCCAGGTCAGTATTGAGACCGTGCCGGATATTATCGCCATCGAGAACGTAGCATAAATACCCTTTTTTAATGAGACATTCCTCCAGAATATTCGCGATAGTAGATTTTCCCGAGCTGCTCAAACCAGTCAGCCAGATAACGAAGCCTCGCTGGCCGAGAAGAGTTTCCCGGTCTTCGCGAGTAATCTTACTATTGTGCCAAGTCAGGTTTGGAGAATTTGATTTCATAATAATGTAAGTCTTATCAGTGCATGAATTCTATTTAACATCACAATTTTTCATTGAGATAATAACGTAAACATTGACTCATAAAACAACATAAAAGTATTGGTAGAAACTTTAAAAACTTTCATTATGTATACTTATTTTCTTAATAAAAACGTGACTCTTCCAAACAATAAGTATTTGAGAAAATAGAGACCTACTTAGTCTGATGAGCCTAACAGAAGTTATTTAATAATTAAAAAACAGTATCTGTTAGCAATTTTCGATTATTATACTTGGTGAAATTATTCTCAAATATATATTATTTTTGTGTTTTTTGAGCCTTTTTACGAGTGAATTCAATAATTAACTTTTAGTCGCAAAAAATTGCGAAATTTCACAAAATTTCTTTTCTTTCATATTCTACCCACTTATTCATTTATCATGAAGGTTTTTTTTATTATATTCATGCATATCAACAAATTATACATATCATGTAAATGGATTTTGGCGGATACATGAAACTTAAGATTATATCCACAATTGTTTTGAAATTTATTATAATGTAAAATATTCTTTTTGCGTATTTATTTTGACTAATTTAATTTGTAATTTATGATTTATAATACTATGAGACATTACAGTAAAGCTTTGTCAGTATTATTGCTTTGGGGAGTTTCAATTTTCCCTGTACTTACTGTCTTAGCGCAAACTGACAAAGAAGAAAAGATCAGAGAAGCTAAAAAACATTTCAGTTTCGCTGTCCAGTATAAAAGCGTGAAAAAGTATGATGAAGCCTGCCGTCAGTTTAAAAAATCCATAGCAATTTATGACAGTATCTATAATGTACATTATTCGTATGGCGATCTGCTGCTCACGATGGAAAAGAAAACAGAAGCCAGGCGTGAATTTATCAAATCCCTTATGCTCAATCCCGAACATTATAATTCGGCCTTACAGCTTTCAAAGCTGTATTATGAAACCGGAGATTTTGACTCAACGCTGGTAGTGTACGAACTTATGTACAAGCTGAAACCGGACAATAACATACTGCTGGAAAATATTGCCGGACTCAAGGAATATCTTGGCGATAGCGAAGGGGCGCTGAAAGATTTTATTAAACTTATCGATACTGGAAATGGCTCTTATAATAACCTGATGTGGGCATCGAGGCTTGCGCTAAAACGGGAAGATATGAGTACTGCAAGTAAATATGCCGTCATGGCGCTTGAGAAAAAACCTGGAGATTCCGATGCACTGAAAATAGCGTCACAAACAGGCGAAGCGCTGGAACAATGGGATACTGCAGCCCTTTATTACCGTCAGCTTGCAGAAAAGGATTCAACAACTGAAAGTACGCTCGTTCAACTCGAGGACATCTACCGTACAATTTCTGACCGTAATAATCTCATCTGGTCACTTGAACGCCATCATAAAATCGCTCCGGAAAATATGGAGATTCTTGGAGAGCTGTGCGAACTATTATATGCCGAAGGTTTGATGGATAGATGTATCCGGTATGTGAAAATAGGGTTGAAACTTCATCCCGGTGATGGCCGTTTTCGCATACTTTTCGGTGAGAATTTCCGGGCGCACGGTCAAATTGATAAAGCTCTCGAGCAGTATAAGCTCGCGCTTAAGGATGAAAAATGGAAACCGAGCGCTCAAAGACTCATAAGCCAGATTGAAAAACCGGAAACAGAAGAGGAAAAAGCCGAACGTGATTTCTTTAACAGAGGAAAAAAAGAAGATAAATAATCAGCCATTTTTTAGAGTATAATAACAAACTAGATAATATTATTTAACGGAGAAAAAAATGTCTACCCAAACTCTTTTCACTTACATTCAAGACGGCGGCCCTCCGATTATGTGGACTCTTGTCGGATTATTTGTGCTGGGGCTTGCCATTACTCTCTGGCGCCTCGTGGTCATTCTGATTGCAATGTTAAACATGAGTTCACTTTACAATAAGGTTCATGCTGCTCTTCAGAATAAAGAAGACGGCCTCGAAAAGGCATCTGATATCTGCATGAAGACTCCCGGACCTGTGGCTACAATCATGCATGCCGGACTTTCACGTATTCATAGGGGCATAGACCATGTCGAGAAGGCTGTTGAGAAAGCCGGCACGATTGAGATGGCGTTTCTCGAAAATGGCCTGGTGTGGCTTGCGACCATAGCAAA
>JABHYP010000033.1 GCA_018656855.1 Candidatus Latescibacterota bacterium
CCTTTAGAAGCAAAAGCATGTCCACCGCAGTTCAGCCCCGATTCTATGCGATGTTCGGATACCCACAAACCCTTCTTCGCAAGGAACTTACCCTGTATTATCGACGACCGGTAATCGCTTACCTTGAGAATAATTTTCTTTCTAAGATAACCATTCTCATCTGGAAAAAAGTCCTCAAAATTGGTGATATAGTTATAAAATGGGAGATTAATCCCCGCGGAACAGACGATTGATGAATGCAGGTTACTTTTGGCAAAACCACGTAATGCCGCTCTGGAAAATGAGAATTCAGGAGGAAGCTTCTCTTTGCCGCGATATGCATCGAAGTCGACTTTGGTCATAATGTTCACATCAATGCTTCCAGGTATGGCTTGACTGCGGAGTTTTTCCTGCATTTGAGCTTTTTCAACAGTATCGGCGGAAGAGAGCATGTTACGGTATAACCGTTTGAGGTGAGTTTCCGGGAGCATTTCGTAATAACGTGTGATCTCACTTCCCTTTTCAAAAGGCGATGCCTGGAGCTCTTTAACCTGCTTTTTGATTATACGGTCAATGAGATTCAGATATGCAGTAATGCGGCGCGCACGGTTATCCTCTTCACGATCAGTGATTTTCTCATACGGTTCCCCCTCTTTTTCGCAGTGGAACTTCCGCATTTGCTCGATGAGATAATCATCCACAAGCGAAATTACCGACGAGATACCGTATTTAGCAACTCGAAGCGGGGTATCGATGGAGAATCCGGTACCCATTACGGGGATATAGAATGTATGTCCGCTCTTTGTGTTGATATCCTTCATAGGTTATTCACCAGCCTCGCATTATTTACATTTGTATTGAAAGGAGTAAATGTATTTTTTCTTTTTAAAGGTATCTGTATCGTACAGTAATCAAATGTGGATAGCAATAATTAATTAGATAAAAAGTAATAAAATACAACGATTTTGTCAAGGAAATATAACTTTCCGTCCATACTCCTATTTTCCGGTGGCAGGGAGTAAAAAGACAGTATCCAGTAGTCGGAAGATATTAAGTTTCATTACAACATATTAAAAATGATTTGAATACGCTGTTTTGTGGATAGAAAACTTAGTTTTCAATATAACTATCACTTTCTGTAAAGAGATGGATCACAACCGATGCAGATATACTCTGTCTCTATCCGGTCATCAAAAACATGAACGAGGTTAAAACCCGGTTCATTACCTTCGTCATCTTTGTTAGTATCTGTCCAGTGAACGCCCATTATTGCTCCGCTGGAGACGAATTTTATATTGTTGTAGATATAGATTTCATCAATGTGAACATGTCCCTGAAGGAATCCGATAAGGTTATACGGTTTGAAAAGGTTAATCAGTTCATTGCCGTCATGTAAAATTATCCGTGGGCCGTGAGGTTCAAACGGGCCGAATCTGCTCACCCACCACCAGGTAATGCACGGTACATGGGATACTGCAATTACGGGTGTTTCGGGCGTCAAGCCGGCTAGATCGTTTTTCAGCCACGCCATCTGTTCCTCCCCGATAAGGCCAATATAGGTATGCCCGACTTCATTTTCTTTTTTTCTGATGTTCAGAGAATCGAGCAGGACAAAGTGGGCGCCCTTGTGGTTAAAACTTCTGTATGTTTTTCCACCGCCGACCTTCTTCTTGAACAACTCTTTGCCCCAGTCGGGATGATCAGGTGAAATTTTATCCGGAGCATACAGGCCCACCATCTCATGATTGCCCATTATATCATAGACCGGCATGTCGAAGGATTTACATAATTCGATATAAAGGTCATATTGTTCATGGGCTTCTTCGGTATTCAATATAAGGGCGTCTTCGACGAGATCGCCGCCACTGATTGCTATATCCGGCTTGAGAGCGTTCATCTTTTTGATAGCGGAAAGAAAACTTCTTTTGTTCCCTGTGAGTGCTTATCAGGCCGTGGGTGCACATGGATATCGGTGAAGTGAACAAAGCTGAAAAGTTTTTTTCTTGCCAAATCGGGTTTATAGGGCTGCTTGCATGTCCCCGCTGTAATTGCTGTGATGCCGGCAGGTATTGCTGTTTTGACAAAATTCCGTCGCTTCATATATTTTCCTCCTGTGAAAAAGCCTAACCGGTAAATTTTAAAGTGTAGAAATTATATTTTCTATAAAAATTATAGAAACATAAGTATAAAAAAAAGAACCATTATGTTAAAAGACAAATCTTCAGGTTTAAAAAGCCGGATTGGATTTTTTACCTTTATTATAATTTGAAACCTTTGATTTCTTCATGCGAAGCCCCCAAAATCCCCCGGAGGGGGACTTAATCATGCTTTTTTTATAGTTTTTGCCTAACTTTGGGGGGTATGGGGGCTGATTTTCTTTCATTGTCTAATACATCCAGGTTAAATCAAAGGTTTCAAATTGTGTATTTCAAAAAACATAAAGGTAAAGCGAAAGAAATGTGCTTAATTATGAGACAGTTTTCGATTTTCATATTTAAAGTTTCAAATCATTTGAATATCTGCGCTCATGAAGCAGAAATAGTTCACCTTTAAATACCCACTTCTTCAGAAACAATGATGAAAAAACATGATTTTGTTGTCAATCATATCGCAACGTGTTATAATAATTGAGAATTTCAACTATCATTTTCACGTATTTATCACAATAACTATCAAATGTTATTAATGGTACATAATTACCCATTCATTATTTTTTAAAGAATATATATATGAAAAGGATTTCAGGACTGTTCGCCATTGATGTGGACGGTACTCTTATTACCGATCAAGGTCACATAACTGACAGGGTATATGATGCGCTTAAAAGGGCGGTATCGGCAAACTGGGAGATAGTTATCGCAAGCGGCAGGACATTCTATGCTGCGAAGAGGATTTGCAGTGAACTGCCTTTTCTACGTTATGGAGCATTCAGTAACGGTGCGTGTATCATGGATGTCAGGGATGCCAGCGTAGTTCACATGGTAACAATTCCCTCCGGCACTTCTAAAATAATTGTCCGTATCATGCGGAATAATGGAATTATACCTGCTCTCTATACGACAAATCAGGAGAATCAACAAGTTTTTTATGATTCCTTAGACGGAGCCTGTGAGTTTTTTGAGTGGTATGTTACAAATGACCGCCGTTGTGAACTTGTTGACGATGTCATGGCATATACCGGTGATGTCATTCAGATAGGGGCAATAGCAAAAAAGAAGTCTATATTCGATATACGTGATGCGCTCGTTGTGCTCGATGTGCGTGTTATGGCTCTACCGTTCGAAAGTTCCCATTTTGGAGGAAAAAACGAAGAGTTCTGGTTTTTACAGATTATCGGTATGGATGCCATGAAGCACATTGCTCTCAAGCGTCTGGCTGATATGCTCGACATCCCGGAGGGGCGGCTTGTTGCTGTCGGTGACAACTATAACGACACCGATATGATTGCCAATGCGGATGTCGGGGTTGCAATGGGCAACGCGCCCGAGGAGGTCAAGAAGCTCGCACAGGTGGTTGTCGGATCGAATAATGACTCGGGGCTTTCGGAGGTTGTTGACAGAGTGTTGCTGTCAGGTGAGTATTTTTCTGATCCTGACTGAAAGGGCTACAGCGGGAACGGTTGTAATGAGGTCGCCGATAAGGGGTATTGCCAGCCCGATTTTCAGGATATTGGCCAAGGATACAGGAACATCGGCGATCCAGTGAAGCGCGGCCATAAGCCACAGTATCCCAGGTATATAAATACAGGCAAGGCCGGCGAGCATTAACAGATATGCTGCTATCAAAGATTCGTGTTTGTTGAACCGGGCAAGAAATCCTGTAACAACCGCACAGACGGTGAAACCGATAATATACCCGAAGGTAGGGGAAAGCATATATGCTGGACC
>JABHYP010000403.1 GCA_018656855.1 Candidatus Latescibacterota bacterium
CCCCTTTTTTTCAATGCTCTGGTTAACTCGCCGGTGAAATCACGGTCAAGTCCCGGATGTGGCACTCCTATCTTTGTCGGATAATAGGATGGCCCGTCCATTGCCATAAAACTGACCATCTGGAATCCCGCTTCCTTGAAGATTTGCGCTGACGTTTCCGCATCGAAATTCCGGTAAATTTTATCGAAGCTATCCAGGTGGGCATCAAGATGAAGCTGGCGGTATATGTTTCTATACCATCCCCGTGCATTTTCCTGTGCTTCGGCAGCGGCCGGAAAAACCGGCCGGATACTTGTTGCAAAAGCTGTTCCGGCGGCTGCAATAGATACATCTCTTAAAAAACCACGTCTTGACACTCCATGCTTTTTGAATATTGACATATACACCTCCGGTAGTAATTTAAAATTAACCAGATATTCCATATCTCAAATTCATTAAGAACTCCTTATTAGCCATACTAATTCATATTTTTTTTTATTCTCGCAAAGCCGTCAGGACGCAAAGAAATTAAATTATAATTTTTCAGAAGTATTTATCGTTCTTCAATAACTTTTAAGGTCACATTATAGCTTTTCGCTCCCAGATCCATGACTGCACCATAGGGG
Organism: Candidatus Latescibacterota bacterium; assembly: GCA_018656855.1. GTDB lineage: Bacteria > Latescibacterota > Latescibacteria > Latescibacterales > Latescibacteraceae > JABHYP01. The sequence goes on from JABHYP010000403.1 coordinate 606, forward strand.
TTACGTACTGTAATGTTTCCGGTAATATCATATACTCCGATGTCGCTTTCCCTTTCTCTTACAACCAGAAACGGCCGGTCTTTGCTGTCTTCGATAATACAATCAATAAAGTCGATACCTCCCTGATTTTTTGTTATTTCAGGTCGTTTCAGGTAAATCCACATAGGTATAGCAGGATAAAGATTGTCGTACATTTCAGGACTGTGAGCTACATTTCGCCAGGTGCAGTTTACAAATCGTGTACGTACTTTATTTGCCGGTTTATCAGCGATCTTCAAGCCAAATTTTTCCGTGTTCTCAACAACGCAGTCCCTGAATTCGATAACACCGTCAGGCCCATCGTGCTTTACACCCCAGATAATGATCCCGGAACCCATTTTACTTGTTACCCGACAGTTTTCAAAACGTATGGAAATAACCTCATTTTTATCTGTGATATTACCCGGAGCAACAACGATTCCATTACCGTAGTTGTCTTTGAAAACGCAATTTCGGACAATGATATCGGTCAACTTTTCTCCCTGAGCATTTGGTTCGAAATCAATGCCGGCACAGGGGAGGGTTCCCCATGTGTTCATGAATACACTGTTTTCGAGAAGCAAACCATCAACACTTATCACACTAATCCCCTGGCGATGGTGATTATCGCACACTACATCCTTGATGTGAATGTTCTTATTATATGGCTGTGAGCTTTTAAAAGTTGCGCCCAGATAAATTCCATCTCCCCCGCTGTCTTTTATTGTCAGACCAAGAATTTCGATATTCTCACAACTCCACATAGCGAAAGCATGGCGCCATTCGGATTTTTCATAGGGGCCTGCCCATCTGCCAAAATCCGGTGACATAGTACCGATTAAATAATCCTTTTTCTGCATCCGCCACGTTGCTCCGTAGCCGCGTATCGTAATATTTTTCAGTTCTTCAGCAGAAAAAAGGTTATCACCCTTCCCTCTGAATTCTCCTCTTTTCGCTGTAACAACAACACCTTCTTCAAACATAAGTTCCTGATTGCTTGCAAGTTTTATAGGCTTTACAATCCAATCTTTTGTCATATTTGGAACAATAACTCTCTTAGCGCCTGAATTTATGGCGGACTGTAATGCTGCTGTGGCGTCTTTTTCATCAAATCCCCACCAAGCTGCATTCGCAACTGTTCGCTTTCCCTCCTGCACCTCTTTAACAGTTTGTGGACTCTTAATATTACCGGGAGTTTCTGCAAAGCAAAAATTTGTAAATGCGATAATGATGAAGGTTATCAAAAAAAACGACCAAAAGGATGCTTTGTAAGAGTTCATTTACTACTCCTCACATATATTTTGTACACAGTTTCATAAATACTGTAACTTAATTGCTACATATCATTGCGAGTGAACGGAGTGAGCGAAGCAATCTAAGAGAAGGGATTGCTTCGGCAATGCCTCGCAATGACTGTGCCTGATTTAAGCTGAATATGTCACCTTATTTATGAAATGAACCACTTAGTTAAACTGTATTTATTCGAATTATCCTGGCTTCTAAATTTTTTACAATAAAATATGTTGTATTAAAAGACGTTATATAGTTTATCTGCTTATAGAAAATTACTGCCGGTATATTCGACCTATAATTCAATATTGTATACACTGTGTATATGAAGCGGTACCGCATCAAATGAGATCCGCCCATCACTATAGGTAAACTCAACTTTTTTTCCATCGGGAACTGTGGTAATAGAGGAGGGTCTGACATCAGTCCGAGCGTGAACACGTATACCGTGAATGACAGGAAAATCCTGTGTCTGAGGCACACCGTTTCCACGTTTGTCTCCTGAATAATTCACGAGATGGATGAAGCGCTCATTATTGCGTTGATTGTAGAACACCTCAACATTGATGGGGGTGTTCTCACACACGATGGAACGTCTCTCAGGCGAATACATATAATCGAGCATCCAGAGCGCCAGTTTGCGTAAGACGGGAGTACTAATTCTGTAATAGGCGTCGAATAACTGCGCTGCGCAATAGATTACTATTCCTTTACCGTAAGAATTAACTGTCACGCCCGGCCCTTCGGGAAATTCGGCGGGCGGAGGTGTGCCTGTCTTTAAGCCCTCATAAGGCGGTACCAGTTCAAGCAGGGTTTTTGCC
>JABHYP010000404.1 GCA_018656855.1 Candidatus Latescibacterota bacterium
CAGGCGCACCGCTTCGCCATATCTCGATGCTTTCTATATTTGTCAGAGGAATAGTCCCGAGGTTCACTGCCCCGCCTATAGCTTCATTCAAGAGCATGCCGTCAATGTACACCTGCACCTGGTTCGAATACGATCCCCTCAGCGACACCTCGGAATAATCTCCCAGCCCGCCCATGATACTGATATTTGCCCCCGGAGCCGCCGCAATAACATCTGCAACCGTGGCTGCATTATTCTCGAACTCCGAACGCTTGACAACAGTGACAAAAGAAGGGAGGTCTTCAGCTTCTTTTCCTGTATCTTCTCTGTCTGACAGTACAATAACCTCATCGACACGGTACGAACGCGTTTTCATGACTATTTCTAACGATTCCCTTTTCTTGAGAGGTATCGAAACGCGGTTGTAATAATCTTCCAGTCCCTTAAACGGCATCGAGATATGCAGCATGTATTCACCGGGGGGGACAGAGTTAATTGAGAAGTGTCCGGAAGCATCCGTAGAATCGGAAAATCCACCGGGAGAAAGTTTCACGAGTGCTTCCTGAACGGGTGACTTATCAATCAACACCACCATCCCGGAAACAGAATACGCCTGTTCAAGAGCAATTACAGAACCAGTCTCCGCAAAGCTGAACATGCTGAATATTATTCCGGCAGTGAAAATCGTGAAATTTCGCATTTTTCTGATAAAAAGTTTCCGGTTTCAGGTTCAAAATTAATAAGGGAGTTTAACAACAAAAAAACCCGGCAGAGCATAAAGCTCTAAACCGGGTGCCGTTTTTTCACCACAGAATGTAGTTTCTCAAAACCCGTGAGAAACAATATATATGTAATCAGGATCGGTCTTCTGGCTTCCGAATCTTCCTACTTGCCGAGCCTTCCCATCCACGTGGACAGTGGCGTATTCCGGCGTTCGTACTCGGTTACAGCGGCGGGTCCGCGACAGATTTTCACTGTCTTCCCAAAAAATCCTGCACACCAAATATATATATAATTTAAAAAAACACAATAGAAATTTTCAGCATTAAGCGGCCGGATAATAAAAAATACAACAAAAACTTATTTTTTTATTACTACTTTTATCTTCAACTTTTTCATCAATCACATTTCCGAACAGTACACATAAGCATTATTAAAAAATGCCATGCCGTCTCCTTCTTCAGGGATGTTTCCACGTGTCCATCTCGGGTGATTCGTATAGTGAAGGAACCTTTCGGGATGGGGCATGAGTCCCAGGATAGTTCCCTTTTTATTACACACTCCGGCTATATGCCCCATTGAACCGTTGGGATCTTCGGGATAGGACGGAATCCCGCCGGACCGTGAAACATAGCGCAGAACCACCTGTCCGTTCGACTCAAGTTCCTCAATGTCTTTCTCGCTTTTCACAATGAATTTGCCCTCGCCGTGAGCGATAGGGAGTTCTATTACCGGCTTCATAGTTCGGGAGAAAACACAGACGTTTTCCGGTTCCGCCCTAAGATGCACCCAGCGGTCCTCGAATTTTCCTGAATCGTTATCGGTAAGCGTTGCGCGCATCTCGCTTACATTGGCTGCATGAAATGGCAGCAGCCCGGTTTTAATCAAAACCTGGAAACCGTTACAGACACCAAGAACGAGTTTGCCTTTTTCCTCAAACTGTACCAGTGCATCCCCGAACCGTTTATTCAGTTCGAGCGCCATAATTTTACCCGCCGCAACATCATCGCCGTACGAAAACCCACCCGGAATGAAGAGAAAAGAATAATTTTCAAGGCTAACCTCTCCGGATGCAATCCTGTTTATATGCACCCTTTCCGCCTCGAAACCCGATTGTCCGGCTGCGAAGGCGCTCTCTTCATCGCAGTTTGTTCCGGCAGTTCGCAGGATAAGCGCTTTCGGTTTTGCCATGATATCTCCTTATGAGGTTTATATAACCACAGATAGACACAGATGGACACAGATAAAAAGCTCAATAAACAAAACGTTTCCATTCCAATTTTGTTTTACCAAAATTAACAAGTAATCCAATATGTTTTCCCGATGCTTTCAAATAATTAATTAGTTGAGCTTCATGTTCAGGCTTTAATGACTTAACAGCCTTCAATTCAATAACAACATCATTTTCAACAAATATATCGGCATAAAATGTTCCAACTATCTGATTTCTAAATGTAACTTCAAGAGAAACTTGTTCTTCTACATGCAAGCCTTTTTCAATCAAAGCAACAAATAATGCTTTTTCATATACACTTTCTAAAAAACCTACTCCAAGCTCATTTGAAACCTCAAAGCAAGCGCCAATAATTTTTCCGGTTAATTCTTTTTTGCTATAATCTTTATCTTTTTCTTTATCTTTATTATTAATATCTGTGTCCATCTGTGTCTATCTGTGGTTAAAAAATTATTTTATTAATATCCGTGTTCATCCGTGGCTAATTTCTTCTAAAATTTATTAATTTTTTTAAACAGACTTCAGCGGCGCCTGCCATGCCTCTTTCAACTCGAAGATATCCTCATCAACCACTATACCCTTCACCCCGTTAACAATAAGTCTTCGGCTGTCACCGGTCATGCCGATTTTCGCAAAGACCGTATCTTTCAAAATTTCAGCAACCGTCTGCTCATTTTCCGGCGCGAACTCGATAATGAACCGGGAGTTGGATTCACTGAACAGGATGTGATCTTCACGCATTTCAGTATCAATCGGAATTTTGGAAATGGTGACTTCCGCGCCGATTTCACCTGCAAACGCCATCTCGGCAAGCGCAACTCCTATACCGCCCTCCGAGCAGTCATGGCAGGATAGTATAAGCCTCCTATCCATGGCCTCGTGAAGCGCAAGCATGGTCTTTTTCGCCGCCTCAACATCCACCGTCGGAACGGCATTACCGATATAACCGTTTATATCCCAGTAGTGTGAACCGCCCATCTCGTCACATGTGATTCCTGCAACAGCGATTATACTCCCGGGACGCTTGAAATCCATCGTCACCGCTTTGGTGACATCCTTCATTACGCTGACAGCGCTGATGAGCAGCGTGGAGGGAATCCTGATAACCTTATCGCCGTAAATAAACTCGTTCCTGAGACTGTCCTTTCCTGAAATAAAAGGCGTTCCGAATCCGAAAGCGCCGTCATAACAGCCCTGCGAAGCGCGCACGAGATCACCGAGGCGGTCGGGAATGGTGGTGTTGCCCCAGGCAAAATTGTCGAGAAGCGCAGTTTTAGTTATATCGCCGCCGACCGCGGTTACCTGGCGCAGCGCTTCGTCAATCACCGAAAGCGCCATGTAATAGGGATCGATTACCCCGTACTTAGGATTGATGCCGTTGGAGATAATGACACCGCGGTCGCTTCCCGGCTTGGGACGTGTAACAGAAGCATCCGAAGGGCCGTCGTTAGAGGCGCCGGTGAGCGGTTTGACCACACTGCCGCCCTGAACCTCGTGGTCATATTGGCGAACAACCCATTCCTTGGAACAGACATTCCATGCCGAAAGAATTTTTTTCAGAGGTTCACCGAGATCATCCGGACAGGGAAAATCAGGTTCAGGATGCTTTTTCAGTTCCCAGGTCGCCTCACGCACAAGCCTCGGCACACCTTCATGGAGGAATTCACAGTCGAATTCACCAACTGTTACACCATGATACCGGAGCGTCAGCTTTTCGTCTCCGGTGAATTTCCCGAGGACAACCGCCTCAACATCCTCGGCCTCGAATATCGAGAGCAGTTCCTCGACATTTTGCGGGGGAACCGCGAGCACCATGCGTTCCTGCGCCTCTGAAATCCATATCTCCCAGTATTCCAGACCGGCATATTTAAGCGGAACTTTTTCAAGGTCTACTTCGGCGCCGGTTTCACTTCCCATTTCTCCAACTGCGCTGGAAAGTCCCCCTGCGCCGCAGTCGGTGAGAGCCGAATAAAGGCTCCGGTCGCGCGCCTGGATCAGTGTATCTGTCACCTTTTTTTCTTGAATGGCGTTGCCGATCTGAACAGCATGAGACGAAGTGGTTTCGCTTTCCTCGGTCACCTCGGTGGATGAAAGCGTTGCGCCGTGAATACCGTCCCTGCCGGTGCGTCCCCCGATAAGCACAATAACATCTCCCGGAGAAACCTTCTTGAAAGAGCACTCCTTCGGCAAAATACCCACCGTGCCGCAGTAGACAATCGGATTTCCCACATAGCGTCTGTCAAAAAGCACAGAACCGTTGGATGTCGGGATTCCCATCCTGTTGCCGTAATCACGGACTCCGGAAACGACGCCTTTCATGATCCTGCGAGGGTGAAGCGCGCCCGGGGGCACATCATCCACGGGCATATCCGGTGGTGCGAAGCAGAATATATCGGTATTAATGATTGGTTTCGCGCCGAGTCCGGTGCCAAGCACATCCCTGATAACCCCCCCGATTCCGGTACCGGCGCCGCCGTACGGTTCAAGCGAGGAGGGAAAATTATGAGTCTCCACCTTGAAACATATATTGTCTTCATCATCGAACCGTATTATTCCGGCGTTATCTTCAAACACGCTGACGCAGAGTTCGTGGTCAATATCGCGGGTTGCTTTCACCACAGTCTGCTTGAGGAGATTGTCTATCCGTTCGCCATTGTAATCAATGATACCGCGGAACGTCTTGTGGACACAATGTTCGCTCCAGGTCTGGGCAAAGGTTTCAAGTTCGACATCGGTTGGATTGCGTCCGAGGTCCTCATAATACTTTTGGAGTGTGCGCATTTCTTCGAGGTTCAGTGACAGAAACCGGTCACGGGAAAGCGTTTCCAATTCTTCATTACCAAGCCCCGGAAGCTTAACTTCGATTCGTTTAACACCTTGGACCGATTTTACATGGAGGAACGCCTTCTCCTCCGGTAAAGCCGCATGCTGGATTATTTTGTTGAC